>NZ_DVEA01000284.1:0-23649 GCF_015295965.1 Thermoleptolyngbya sp. M55_K2018_002 | reverse complement strand
ATCACCTGCTCTCTGCTCTGCCTTCTGTCCCGCCTTCTGCAAGGTTGAATGCAAGTTGAAGAATGCGAGTTGAATGCGAGTTGAAGTGAGTTGAATGTGACGGAGGCACTCCGCAGGGTGCTTATTCTGGCTGAAGCGGCAGCGTGACGGTGAATTGCACCTGTCCTTTAGCACAGTCTAGCTCCAGTGTGCCTTGCAGACACATCACCAGCTTTTTCACCAGCGCCAGCCCCAGCCCCGTGCCGCCATATTTCCAGGGGTCGTTGTTGGGAATGCGGTAGAACTTTTCAAAAATGCGATCGCGCTCAACAAGCGGAATTTCAGTGCCCGTATTGGTGACCCGAATCTGGAGCTTTGGAATGACAAGACCTTGGAAAGGAGGCTCTTCCCTGTCCTCCCACCCAACTCCGTTCTCCTGCGCTTTCCCCCCAGCCTCTAGCCGCTTCACCTCGACCCAGATTTCGCCGCCCGCAGGGGTATATTTGCAGGCATTGGTCAGCAGTTCTGTAACCACGCGCTCCAGCTTGGCCAGGTCGGTGATCAGCGGCGGCAGACTGTCTGCGTCTAGGCGAATTTGCAGGGATTGCTGGTGATTGCGGGTGCGTTCCTCAAACGGGCGCAGCAGCGGAATCAGCCAGCCTGCTAGGTTAATGCTGCTGAGGTGCAGCGCATCTGCGCCCGCGTCGAGCCGCGATAGGTCAAGTAGGTCGTTGATCAGGCTGATTTCGCGCTGAGACTCTTCCCGCAGGATTTTGAAGTATCGGTTGACCCGGTTTGGCTCTAGCTCGGTGGTGCTGTCCAAAATGCCCGCCTGCCGGAGGATTAGCTCCAGCATTTGAATGGCCATTTTGATGTTGGACATGGGCGTTCGCAGCTCGTGGGAGACGGTGCTGAGGAAGTCGTCTTTGAGCTGGTTGAGTTTTTCCAGTTCTCGTACCTGAGCTTGGGCCGCTTGAAATAGACGGGCCTGGCGGAGGGCGATCGCACACTGGTTGGCCACCTGCTGCGCCATCCGCAAGTCCTGCTCGCCAAAGGCATAGAAGGCGTGGTTGATCATCCACAAGTCGCCCAGCACGCCCTGGTCGTCCATAATGGGCGTTGCCAGCATGGACACGCGCCCGCGCACCGGGTTGGGCACAAGAGAACAGAATTGTAGACTCTGCCCGTTGAGCAACGGGCCGTAGATCTCTGGGAAGGCCGCTAGATCGGCGGTGCGCCCTTGGTAAGGCGAGACGGTGGTGGTGTATTCATAGCGGACGGTGGAAGTGCCCTCTTCCAGGTCATAGAGGGCGGCATTGCAGCAGCTAATCTCGGTGGCGATCGCCAATTCTTGCACTGCCGTTTGCAAAATCTGATCTTCGTCGAGGCTGTCGCGCACCTTGTCGGTAATGCGTTTGAGCGTCGCTTCAAAGTTCGACGCTAGCCGCAGTTCGGCCGTGCGGGCCTGAATCTGCCGCTCCAGATCAACATTCAGGCGCTGCACCTGCTGATAGAGTTCCGATTGGGCAATGGCCAGGTCTAACTGGCCTGCAAGTTGGGTAATCAGGTCAGTTTCCCACTTCTGCCAGGTGCGATCGCCCAAACACTGATGCACCACCAGCCAGCCCCACAGCGTATCCTGCTGCATCATCGGCACGACCAGCATGGCGCGAACGCCCAGCCGTCGCAAAACGCTGCGAGAATGCTCTGAAAGCGATTCTGCCTCCAGGTTATCCAGGCTGTAGACCCAGCCCGCGCTGCTAGTCGGGCGATCGGCTATGGGAAAAATACTCTCTGGCGGCGGATGCCCCGCAATCGTCGGACACCCTTCGGCGATCGCATCCACAATGATGCTGCCTGTGCCATTTTCAAACAGGCGGTAGATCAGCACCCGATCTGCCTGAAAGATTTGCAGAACCTGGTCTACAGCCGTATTCAGGATGTCTTTCAAATCCAAAGACTGACTCAGCATCCGGGCAAAGTGGGTGGCTTGTTTGGAAACCAGCGCCATCTGCTGCTCGACCAGGGACGTTGGCTGGGCGGTAGAGTCTGTTTGCTTTTGGTGGGTAATATCGGTCAAAAGGCCCAACCGCTGCCAGGGCAGTCCATCGGGCGTGCGAGACAACAGGCGATCGCGCGATCGCAGCCAGCGCCACTCGCCGTTGCTCTGCCGGAGGCGAAATTCCACCTCATGCTCATCGCTCGACTCGCCCAATATCTGAGCCAGATACGTCTGCACCCTTGCCCAGTCTTCTGAATGAACCCGTGCAGAGAGGGCGGCGATACTAGGCGACTGTAGTCCCTCTAAGCAATCCCCCAACACTGCCGCCATCTGATCGTCGCTGATCAGCATGAGGCGGTGCGCCACCCGGTCATAGACATAAACCAGGTCAGAAATCAGCGTGAGCAGCGGTTGAATGAACAGCGGCAGCGCATCTGAGAAATCCGCCAGGCTGCTAGCTTTCAGGCTGCTAGCTTCCAGGCTGCTAATTTCCAGGCTGTCAAACTTGAGCAGGGGTTGAGCGATCGCAGACGATGAGGCAGCGGAACCGTCGATCGGTGGCGCAGGAGAAGAGTGCGATCGCGCAGGACTGTTGCTCAAGTGGGAACCGCCTGATAAAGATTCGGGCCCGGTGCTGTGTCTATTCTCGCAGTTCCGCTCAGAATTCTCCGCCGACTGACAAGAAGCTGCCGGAGCAGGGCGCTCGGAAAGGGGCGCATTGTCCGACTGCGGTGCTTCCGAGTTGGATTGGGGCGGGGTCTTTTTCGACCGAGATTTTAGGCTCATGGGCGGGCTTCCTGACAAGCAATGCGGCTTGCCGCTGATCAAGACACCGAATTTGCCTAATCCATCGAACCAAAACGAGCACAAGGGCATGAGGGGTTCAACAGTCTCCCGCGACGCATCCTCAATCTGCCCTACGGCAGGCGTTGTCTCTGCGCTCAGTCATTCTTGCAGCTAATCTCTCAATTAACTTTTGTGATAGGCACCTAGGCTGTGAACCCCTGAGGCAAGATGGGCGATCGCCCTTTTAGGTTTTGCTTCGGAAAGTTTAGGTTACTTCACGGCTCCAAACAGATGGCTTTGCACCTGATTCAACTCGTGTATTAACTCAAGCGAGTGGTTTTAAGATGCCCACAATCTGGGACAGTCTCACGGTTCGTTCAAAATTCGTGAATCGTGAATTTTGTAAATCGTTAATTCAGAGGCAGACCCGATGCTTCTTAAGAAATCATTTAGAGTAAAGGCCAAAACGACTTTGCAATCAAACGTCACAGAAACAGAGGCGCTGGAAACCCTCTTAGGCTATTTTCTAAACACCTTTTGGGCACTTTTGCGGTCAAAAATTCGTCTTGCTGAACCAAACTCTAATAGTCCGGTTTCGCGGGTCAAGTTTTCTCACGTTTGTTTGGCAAATCTTCATGATTAATTGCTAGACATAGTGTTGATTCAACCCAGCAGTTCGCCATCTCTGCAACGATTCCCCCACTCACCTTTCACGGTTCCATCCACGCTCCTTAAACCAGGTAGGACTGACGCAGTTATACGCTGCTCTTGCGGGTTGCGCCCGCGAGAGAGCGTATAAAACCCAGAAAGTTTAATCGCAAGTGCGTAAGTCCTAACCAGGAAGATTTTGCAAAATCTGCGAATTTTCTCTCAAATAAACCCTTTCCGAAATCGTAGTACCATAAGCTGTATCGCTTATCAGTAAACCGTTGTAGGGCTTGGCGATCGCCCCTCTCGTTCCTTCGTCCTCTCATTTATTCATCCCCACAATCATTCACCCCCCGATTACCTGCCCCAAATCACCTTAGGACTGACGCAGTTGGATGATTGCTCGCAGGTTGCGCCCGCAAGAAATCGTCCAAAACCCAGAAAACTCATCGCAAGTGTGTCAGTCCTGCACCTGTAAGAAATCCTGTAAAACAAAGGTCACACCGCTATGGAATCCCTCGCCTACCTCCACACCGCCCTCCTCTACGAAAGCACCGAGCCAGCGCCCGAATTGCGCGACCTAAGCGAGCTATTGCCCTCGCCCACCAGCGCAGCGTGGCTCTCGGCGCAGGTCTTAGCAGCGGCTCTGGTCATCAGCACGGCGGGGTCTGCGATGGCCGCCACGGGCACTGTGCAGACCAATGGCAACCCGCTGAACGTCCGCAGCACACCGGGCGGGCCCGTAGTCAGCAGCTTGCCCAACGGCGCACGGGTTGAACTGACGGGTCGCCGCAGCGGCAACTATCTAGAACTGGCCAACGGCACCTGGGTTTCCGCCGACTGGGTTGCAGTGGGCAATACCAGCCCAACCCAGCCCCCCAGCGGCACCGACCGAGCAGTGGGCTTTGTGAATACTTCGGGAGAGCCGCTGAATGTCCGCAGTGCGCCCGGCGGGGCAATTGTAGGCACGCTGCCCAACGGCACGCGAGTCGAACTGACGGGGCGTTCCAGCAACGGCTTTTTGGAACGCACCAACAGCACCTGGGTCGATGGCCGCTACATTACCTACAGCCAGCCGCCCGTCACGACTCCTCCGCCCAGCCCCACCCCCAACCCCGGTGTGGGCGCAAGCAGCACCGCCTTTGTGCGGACTAATGGCAGCCCGCTGAACGTGCGAAATGCCCCCGGCGGCGCAGTTGTTGGATCGCTGGCCAACGGCAGCCGGGTGGATCTGACGGGTCGGCGCAGCGGCGAATGGGCAGAGCGCACCAACGGCACCTGGATTTCGAGTAATTGGATTACGACCAATCCGGGAACCACGCCCCAGCCCCAGCCGCCCACGCCGCAACCCCCCACCCCGCAGCCGCCCATCGGGGGGGACCGGGGTACTAAGTTTGTCGCAACCAACGGCAGCCCGCTGAATGTCCGCAATGCGCCCGGTGGCACAGTCATCGGATCGCTGGCCAACGGCAGTCGGGTCGAACTCACTGGTCGGCGCAGCGGCGAATGGGTCGAGCGCACCAACGGCACCTGGGTATCCAATAACTGGCTGGTGAACGATCAATCTGGAAATGTGGGCGGCGATATTTCCTTTGGGCGAGTTCGCACCAACGGCAGCCCGCTGAATGTCCGCAGCAGCCCTGGTGGGCAGGTCGTGGGCACGATTCCCAACGGCAGCCGGGTGGCGCTGACGGGACGACGCAGCGGTAGTTGGGTGCAGCTAGAGCGGTTTGGCGAGTGGGTGTCGGGCGATTGGATTGTGATGGAATAGCCTGATTTTGGATTTTAGATTGGCGATTTTAGATTGCCAGTCGCAAAAATCCAGTCGCAAAAATCCCGCTGCAAAATTAGTGCTGGGCGGTGCAGATCCACTCGACGGCGGCGGCCAGGTTTTCGGCCACGTAGTCGGGCTGGGTCTGGTGCTGGTAGGCTCCGGCCAGGACGCGATCGCCATAGCCCGTTTGCACCAGGATGCCTTTGCACCCGGCATTGTGGGCTAGATCTACGTCCGTCGCCTTGTCGCCCACCATGAAGCTGCGGCGAATGTCCAGATTATGCTCCCAGGCGGCGGCGACGAGCATTCCGGTATTGGGCTTGCGCCAGGTTGTCCAGCGGGCAAATTCGGCAACCGTGCCGCCTTCGGGTGGGCTGAGGTCAGGGCAATAGTAAATTGCGTCGAGCCATGCGCCCGCCTCTTCGTGTAGTAGGCGACAGAGGCGTTCGTGCAAGTTATCAACGTGCGATCGGGGATAGTAGCCCCGCGCCGGGCCCGACTGGTTGGACACTAGACAGCAGAACAGACCGCGATCGTTCAGCCGCCGCACTGCCTGCGCCACGCCAGGAATCAGGTTCAGGTTTTCCAGTTCGTAAATGTAGCCCGCTTCGATATTCAGCACGCCGTCGCGGTCGAGGAACACAGCCGGGCGACCATGTTGCAGATCGTTTTGCAGATCGTGCTGTGGGTTTTGCGGTGGATTCTGATCCGAGTTCATGGCGCTTGCTCCCCGTTGCTAAAGTCCCCATGCTATAGGCCCCAAAACCGAATGCGATTGCCCAGCCAGCCTGTTTCCCTGAGCCGCAGGACGGTCTGATTTACCCGCTGCCGCAGGCTTTGATAGCGGTGTCCCCTCGGCATGGCGATCGCCAGCGGTTCCCCCGATAGCCGCTCTGGTAAGACCTGGTAATTGGGGTTGCCCTGGGCCCAGCCAATCAGAACGCTGGCATCGGCGGCAAAGGCGGCGACCTGGCCGGCTTCCATCAGCGTCAGCGCCTCTTGATAGGAACTTACGCTGACCAACTGCGCCTGGGGCAAGCGCGATCGCACGACGGCAATCGTGCTGGAATGGGCAAGAACGGCGATCGCCCGACGGCGCAGGTGGGCCATGCGCTGAATCGTGCTGTCGCGGGTGATCAGCGCGGTTCCGTCCAGATAATAGATCTCGCTGAAGTCCACCAGCCGTGCCCGCGAGGCCGTCAGCGTCATGCGGGCGATGACCAGATCCACGTCATCCGCCAGCAGCGCCGCCACTCGCTCTTGATTTGCCACAGGGCGCAGTTCCACCGCGTCGGGACGGCCCAGCAACTCTGTTGCAAGCTGCCGCGCTAGGTCAATTTCCAGCCCTTGTAGCGTGCCTGACGGGGCCTGAAAGCCCAGCGGCGGCAGGTTGTCCTTCACCGCCACAATTAAGTAGCCGCGCCGCCGAATCGTGTCCAGATCCGCCCCATGAGCGAACGGGGGCACAGCACCCTGCACCCCCGCCCAAATTCCTAAGATCAAACTCGCAACTCGCAGCCTGATCAAGCGCTTACCTAGCCCTTTGCCTTGCTTGCCACTTCGATGACTTTGCCAAAGCCCGCCGGATCGAGAATCGCCATCTGCGCCAGCATCTTGCGGTTGATTTCGATGTTGGCTTTGTGCAGGCTGCCGATGAGCTGGCTATAGCTCATGCCGTGCTGACGGGCGGCGGCGTTGATGCGGGTGATCCAGAGGCGGCGAAAATCGCGCTTCCGCTTGCGGCGATCGCGGTAGGCGTTCCGCAGTGCCTTCATCACCTGTTGGTTTGCAGTGCGAAACAGGGTGGAGTGCGACCCCCGAAAGCCCTTCGCCAGCTTCAAAATCTTCTTCCGGCGCTTCCGCGCCACGTTTCCGCGCTTTACACGAGTCATAATTCAGTCCCTACACTTGGTTAAAAGTTGAGTCGGTCATTGGGCAGTCGCAGGCGGTAGGTGATTCCAGGCCGTGCGCCCAACCCTTTGAAAAGAAGCCCAGGTGAAAAGAAGCCCAGGAATAGTGAGTCTTTGGAGGTTTGCAAAGTCGGGCGATCGCCCAATTTACCCTCCATCCTCTCCATTCCCTAGCGTTCCAGTCCTTAGAGATAAGGCAGCATCAGTTCCACATTTTCTGCGTCGCGCTCATGCACGTCGGCCTTTTGACCCAGGCGGCGCTTGCGGGTTGCGGTCTTGTGCTGCAACAGGTGGTTGCGATAGGCCTTGCGGCGGCGGATCTTGCCGCTGCCAGTGCGCTCAAAGCGCTTAGCAGCCGCTTTCCGAGTTTTTAGCTTGGGCATGTCGTCCTGCCATAAATTTCACACAGTCTACAATTCTACACGGCGAAGCCACCCACTCGCAATTTTTGAGCGTGTTTCGATCCAAAACACTCCAAAACACATTGCTTCAAGCATTGTCTTCGAGCATCGTCTATGACCCTGCAATGGTTCAAACGCCGCAAAGTCTCGTTTCCCAGAACCGAAATTCTGCGATACGCTACGCTATTTACTAGGACTTACAGTAGGACATCTAAATCTAAATACTAGATCTAGATAAAGGTGTCATACGGCAGTTCGTAGCTTCATACCCAAGTCTTCCTTCCAGTCGCGATTGTGTGAATCCCATGAGCCAGACTGTTACCCCGCCCCAGCCCAATCTGGAAAGGTTGCGCCCGAATGGAGGCGCAGCGGCGATCGCCTCTGCCTCTTCCCCGCTCAGCGACTTTCTGCAAGAAACGACCGCGTTGACCAAGCGCCTGTTTATCCAGCTCCAGCGCCGCCCCACGACGCTCATCGCCGGATTGATTCAGCCCGTCATGTGGCTGGTGCTGTTTGGGGCGCTGTTTCAAAATGTGCCGCCGGGTCTGTTTGGCGGTAGCGCAAACTATGGGCAGTTCCTTGGTGCAGGCGTGATGGTGTTTACTGCCTTTGGCGGGGCGCTAAATGCGGGCTTGCCCGTTATGTTCGACCGGGAGTTTGGCTTTTTGAATCGGCTGCTGGTGGCTCCGCTGGTGTCGCGGTTTTCCATTGTGGCGGCCTCCGCCATCTTCATCACCACGCTGAGCGTGCTGCAAACGGCAGTAATTATTGCCATGAGCGCGTTTTTGGGCGCGGGCTTCCCTGGTGTGGGCGGGCTGGCGCTGGTGGCGGCGATTATCCTGCTGCTGGTGGTGGCGGTGACGGCAATTAGCCTGGGGTTGGCCTTTGCACTGCCGGGGCATATTGAACTGATCGCTGTAATCTTTGTAACCAATCTGCCGCTGCTGTTTGCCAGCACGGCCCTCGCGCCGCTCAGCTTTATGCCGCGCTGGTTGCAGTGGGTGGCATCGCTAAACCCGCTGAGCTACGCTATTGAACCCATTCGCTACGTGTACAACCATGCAGACTGGTCGCTGGGCAGCGTGGTGATGAATGCGCCCTTTGGGGATGTGACGATGGGCGGAGCGCTGCTAGTGCTGGCGGGCTTTGGCGTGGTGGCGTTGCTGGGCGTGCGATCGCTCCTCAGCCGCAGCTTTGCCTGAGCAGGGCGCAATGCAGCGATATTGTTAATCCTGACTGTTAATCCTGGTTACGTTAATCCGGATTAGGTTTGTTATGATGCCAGGGAGCATTTTCGCCAGGTGTTGCGTCTGAAGTATTCAGTTCTTGAAGGTTTGGTTCTAGAGACGCATCCGAAACCATTGACAGAAATCATCGAAGACCTATCACCCGCAGGTGTGAAATCTGGAGTAGCAAGTCATGAATTCATTCGTCACCCGCTTAATCTGGCAAGCCGCCCTGGGAACCGCTAGCGTAGCCGTTGTGGTGGCGCTGGGCAAGGGTCCTGCGTCTGCTCAATCCACTGCTGGCGATCTTGTCACGCCGTCGCAGAATGAAGGCCGAGATCTGTTTTCAGACCGCAACGACAATCCGATGAGCGGTATTCACGACTTGATTCATCAGCTCAACTACGGCTCGATTCGCTCTCCAGAGGAGTTTCGTCGTCAGCAGCAGCAAAATATCAACTCCGCCGCTGAGCAATTTCGGGCACGCCAGCGAGCCATTTTAGAACAGCAGCAGCAACAGGCACAGCCAGACGCTTTGCCTCCTGCGCCTGCTGCCGCCGAAACGCCAGTTCCTTAGCTGCGGCGTGTGCCCTAGCTGGGCATCCCATTCGCTAGTTTCCCAACTCCAGTCACAGAAGCTTCATAGCAGGTCAATCGCGTGTGAAAGTTCTGTAGGGGCGAGTCCGACAGGCTTTTGGGCGAAAAGAAAACTGAGAACATGAAACTATCCCGACGCACGGACACAGCTTTGATACAGCCGTGTGTGGGTAATTTTCTAGTTCTCTGGCATTCCAACCTCGTCGTTGATCGCCTTCTATATGAATCCTGTTGCGGAATCCTGCTATGGCTCGCGCTGACGTGCTGGCACGGGGAGTCAACCTGGCCAACTGGTTCTGGTATCCCGATCGAGCGAATCCCAATCCCTACGGCAAGCGCGACTTTGCCTTAATGAGGCGGATGGGTATCACCTACGTGCGGATTCCCATCGACTTTTCGGTGCTGTATAGCGACACCGCACCCAATCGGCTCAATCCTCAGGCTCTGACCCGGCTGAATCGGGCGATCGCCCAGGCGCAGGCGCAAAAGCTCGGCGTAGTGGTCGATTTGCACAGCACGCCGCTGATTGACGGCAGCCAGAATAATTACTCCGCCAGTTTAGAAAATCCGCAATTTCGGCGGATGTTTACGGCATTTTGGCGATCGCTCGCCGCCCATCTACACAAGACGACGAATCCTGACCTGACGTTCATCCAGCCGATGAACGAACCCGTCTTTCGCAGCGACCCCAAAGCCTGGGAGCCGATCCAGCAGGCCCTCTTTCGCAGCATCCGCGAGGTCGCCCCCCAGCACACGCTGATTGCCGTCAGCGCTTTCTGGCAAAATATCTCGACGCTGGTGCAGTTGCAGCCGCTGCCCGACCCAAACGTCATTTACGACTTCCACTTCTACGAGCCATTTATTTTCACGCATCAGGGCGCATCGTGGATTGGCGATACCTTTGAGAGCAGACTGCGGAATGTCCCCTATCCCGCCAGCCCCAATACGGTGCAACCCCTAGCACAGCAGGTCGGCGACCCGGTAGCGCGGGCGGCGATTTTGGACTATGGGCAGCAGCAGTGGGATATTCACAACCTGCGATCGCGCATTGGCGAAGCCGCGCAGTGGGCCCGGCAAAACGGCGTGACGCTGATTTGCACCGAGTTTGGCGTATACGCCGCCAACGCTTCTGCCCTGGATCGCACACGCTGGCTGCGAGACACGCGCACCGTGCTGGAGGAATTTGGCATTGGCTGGGCCTCCTGGGGCTACGTAGACAGCAACTTTGGCTTTGCGGAATGGCAGGGCAACCAGCCGATTCTCGATCGAGAAATCGTCCGAGCCTTGGGCTTGCGGCTGCCGCCTCGTCTGGCAAAAACCGACGTGTTGCTGGGCACTCGATTGGGCAACGTGCTGGTGGGCGACTTCCGCAGCAATCGGCTGGACGGGCGCGGCGGCAACGACATTCTCAACGGCGTAGGCGACAGCACCGGGCGCAACAGCGTAGACGTGCTGATTGGCGGAACCGGGCGCGATCGCTTTTGGCTGGGCGATGCCACGATGGCGTTTTATGACGACGGCAAGCCTGACCAGCCAGGACTGAGGGACTACGCCCTGCTCAAAGATTTCAAACCTGGCGAAGATACGATCCAACTCCACGGCAACCGTAGCCAATATCTGCTGGGTGCGTCGCCGATTCGCCGCATTCGGGGCACGGGCATCTTTTGGGACACCAACGGCAACGGTGCGCTGGATCGCCAGGACGAGTTAATTGGTATTGTGGAGGGAACGCAACGGCTCAATTTGGGAGCCAGCTACTTCAGCTATACCGGAACAGGATGACAACAGTTCCCCACGTTTCGCAAATTTTCATCTATCCGATTAAGTCTCTGGATGGCGTGGGCATTCAGTCTGCGGAGGTGCTGAGGAGTGGCGCGTTGAAGGGCGATCGCCAGTTTGCCCTGTTCGACCAAGCGGGACAGTTTGTGAACGGTAAGCGACACGCAAAAATACACGCTCTCCGGGCTGAGTTTGACCTCGCTGCGAACACGGTTTCACTCCGAAACTCGGATACAGCCTCGAACAGAAATCTCTTGCCCAGCACCTTCCCGCTTGAACCAGAGCAGGCAGATCTAGAAGCATGGCTGAGTGAATACTTTGGCTTTCCGGTTTACCTCCGCCAAAACCTGGAGATGGGCTTTCCAGACGATACGCAGTCGCCGGGCCCAACGATTGTGAGCATTGCCACGCTGGAGGCGATCGCCACCTGGTATCCCGCCTTAACCCCCGCCTTAACTGTAGAGGAAGTTCGCGCCCGCTTCCGCACTAATCTTGAAATTGCAGGTGTGCCCGCCTTTTGGGAAGATCGGCTCTTTGCCCAGGCCGATCAGGCTGTCGCGTTTCAGATTGGCAGTGTCCGGCTGCTGGGGGTAAACCCATGCCAGCGCTGCGTCGTGCCCACGCGCAACTCCAAAACGGGCGTTGCCGATCCCGGCTTTCAAAAAATCTTTGCGGCAAAGCGGCAAGAAACGCTGCCAGCCTGGGCCGAGCGATCGCGCTTTAACCATTTCTATCGGCTAACTGTCAACACCCGACTTGCGGAGCCTGCCGCCGGGGGCATCTTCTCTATCGGAGATCCGGTTTTGCTGGAGTGAAGCTCTGCCTAAATTGCCTCCAACCCTCTCTGGTGCTAGTGGCTCTTCGCCAAAGTTCTACTCCTAGACAGAGATAGATGCCAGACAATTGAGGGCATCTTAATAATTAAGAAATGCTTAAATTCTGAAAATATTGCGCCTGAAACATTGCGCCTGAAATATGTGCCTGAAATATGTGCCTGAAATATGTGCCTGAAATATTGCGCTTAAAACATTGCGCTTGTTTTGGGCCTGTCCAGCACTAGGCAAAGGTAATAGAAACCATTGCTGAGCCAAAATTCTCGCCTCGCCTATCTCTTCACCGTACATGAAATCCTACTTCCAGGCTAAAGTCTCCTCGCTCCGGACTCCCAGTGCTTCTCCGCCCGCGCCAAACGTTTCGTCCACTCGCCCAACCCGTCGCCGCCAGGGGATTCCCCTAAAACTCATGCTGGTGTTGCCCTTTGCGCTGCAAACCTGCGGCGCGGGACTGCTCATCGGCTACATTGCCTTCAGAAACGAGCGGCAGGCGGTCAGCAACCTGGTGGCGCAGGTGGCCGATCAGGTCAGTCAGCGCGTCGATAGCCAACTCAGTGATTATCTGTCTACCCCCATGCGGCTGGTGCAGATTAATGCGGGGGCGATCGCCAACGGTGAAATTCGATTAAACGATTCCGCTGCCAGTGGACGCTACTTTTGGCGGCAGGCGAGGGCCTTCCCAACGATCGCCTATACGGGCTTTGCCCGTCCCGATGGCAGCGAGATTGGCGCGAGGCGCTTGGCTCAGGGATTGGGGCCGTTGCTCTACGAAAACCGCCCCCCGGAACCGGCAGCCTATTACACCGTGGATCTTCAGGGCAATCGCGCCACGCGGCTGCAACAGGAGCAATCCAATCCACCAGAAGCCGCCTGGTATCCAGAGGCGATCGCCGCCGGAAAGCCCATCTGGAGCAACATCGAAGCCGCAGAAAATCTGGGTCTTCAGCTCACTGCCACTGGCCAAGTTCTCAGGCCCCAGGGCAGCGCCCAGAGCGGCGAAGCGGGCTATTACCTGGCGGCAGGCGTTGCGGCACCTGTGTACGATGCCAACCGTAATTTGCTGGGAGTCGCCCATATCAAGCTGAAGCTCACCGGGATTAGCGACTTCCTCAAAAACATCCAGGCTAGCCCATCGGGTCAAATCTTTTTGATGGAGCGAAACGGCCTGCTGATTGGTAGTTCTAGCCAGTCTCCTATCCTGTCCAATGGCGACCAGGTTTTACAGCGTTTTAATAGCTTAAACAGTCCCGATCCCTTGATTCGGGCCGTGAGCCAGGAAATTCAGACCCAGCTTGGCAGCCTGCACAACATCAAGTCATCAACCCAGATTGAAGTTTCCTACAACCAGCAGCGGCAGTTTGTTTACATCAAGCCCTGGCGCGATGCCTACGGACTGGATTGGCTGATGGTCATTGTTCTGCCAAAGTCTGACTTTATGGCAGAAATCAATGCCGAAACCCGACGCAACATCCTCCTGTGTGCCGTTGTGCTGGTCATTTCCCTGGCGACGGGGCTATCGACTTCCCACTGGATTGCTCGCCCCATTGAGCGCCTCAATCAGGCCAGCCAGCGCATGGCCAAGGGGGATCTTTCCCACCAGGTCGAAGCCACTAGCCCGATTCAGGAATTTACTGCGCTGGGCCAGTCGTTTAACTACATGACGACGCAAATTGCGTCGCTGTTTGCCAACCTGGAACACGCCAATGCAGAACTAGAGCGAATTAATTCTGATCTGGAAAATCGGGTAGAGGAGCGCACCGCAGCGCTTCAGCAAACACTGGCCGAATTGGAGCAAACCCAGGCACAGGTGGTGCAAAGCGAAAAAATGTCTAGTCTGGGGCAACTGGTGGCCGGCGTGGCCCATGAGATTAATAATCCAGTGAATTTTATCCACGGCAACCTGTCGCCGCTCAAAGAATCGGTTAGCGATCTGCTGGATCTGATTCAGCTTTACCAGCGGCATTATCCAGCGCCACCCCGCGAAATTCAAGAAACCTCCGACGCAATTGACCTGGAATTTTTGCAGCAGGATTTGCCCAACCTGCTGGCCTCTTTGCGGGTTGGGACAGACCGGATTCGGCAGATTGTCCTGTCTTTGCGGAATTTTGCCCGCATGGACGAGGCAGAGTTCAAAGCGGTAGATATCCATGAAGGCATTGACAGCACGCTGTTGATTTTGGAGCATCGCCTTAAGGCAAAGGGAAATCGACCCGCCATCCAGGTCATCAAGCATTATGCCGACCTGCCAGAGGTGGAGTGCTATCCAGGTTCTTTGAATCAGGTCTTGATGAATATTCTGGCGAACGCCATTGATGCGCTGGAAGCGAGGGACGCAGACCGGACGAAGGAAGCGATGCAGCAAGACCCCAGCCGTATCGAGGTTTTTACGGCGCTAGTCGATGCTGAATGGGTGGAAATTGCGATCGCCGATAATGGCGGCGGCATTCCTCAGGAGATTCAGCGCCAAATCTTTGATCCGTTTTTTACAACCAAGCCCGTGGGCAAAGGAACCGGGATGGGCCTATCGATTAGCTATCAGATCATCGCCGAAAAGCACCGGGGCACACTGGAATGCTTCTCGACTCCGGGGGAAGGCACTCGCTTTGTGATTCGCATTCCCCGTTCTCAGCAAAGCCCTGAACCGAACGGGTCGGCGGGGGTGCTGCAAGCCGAGCCAGTGGCGGGATAGGGAAGAATGGCGGCTGCTCAACAATGCTGGCATCTACACGTCAGACATTCCTGCGTCTATCGTCTATATGTCAGATGTATATGCCAGATGCCAGTTAAATCCCTGATGACAACAGGGGGTAAAAATGCCCGACGGGCCCCTGCCCGTGCCCGATGCGGAGGGAGTGCTGGAGCGCATGGGTGACATAATCCTTTGCGTGCTGCACGGCAGAAAACAGGTCACGACCGAGGGCAAGATTTGCGGCGATCGCCGCCGATAGGGTGCAGCCTGTACCGTGGGTGTCGGTGGTGTGGACGGTCTGGGTTTGCAGCACCGCCAACTGCGCCCCGTCGGCAAACACATCCACACCGCGCAACTCGCCCGTCATGCCGCCGCCCTTGACCAGCACTGCACCGGGCTGGTGCGTCTGTAAGATGCGCTCGGCGGCCTGCTTCATATCGTCCAGCGTGTGAATTTCCAGGTCGGCCAGAATTTGCGCTTCGTAGCGGTTGGGCGTGATCAGGCGGGCTTTGGGCAAGAGGTCGGTGCAGAGGAGAGCGATCGCCTCGTCGGCAATCAACTGCGCTCCCGTGCGAGACACCATCACCGGATCGACCACCAGATTCGGCAATGGCAACTCCTCGGCTTGCTGCGCCACGGCGGCAATGATCTCGCGGTTCAGCAGCATCCCTGTTTTCACGGCCTGCACGCCAATATCCCCCACCACTGCGGCAATTTGGGCGATCACAGCCTCCGGAGGCAGCGCGTCCACCCGCGTCACGCCCTGCGTATTCTGGGCTGTGATGCAGGTCAGGGCGCTAGTGCCGTGGACTTGGTGGAACGCGAAGGTTCGCAAATCGGCCTGAATTCCTGCGCCGCCCCCGCTGTCTGAGCCAGCAATCGTCAGGGCAATGGGGATGGAGAGATCGGGGACTGTAGACATTCGAGACGTGAGTCGAAGACGATCGGGAGGAACTGTAGGAGCAAATTGCTGGGGCAACCTCTGTTACCTCACTGCTCCGCGACTTTCTCGCCTCATCCCATCATCTCATTCTCTCCCGCACCCTGCGATAGATCAGTATCGAACCAACACCTGCGCTGCTGCCTGGTTTACACAGCAGATTGCAAATTTATCGACCCAACTGCCTGCTCAGCATCCCTCCTGAAAAAATCCCTCATAAAATGGGGGAAATCGAGTGTTAAGCCCTATGCCTGCGGACTTTACTGATCCTTCTGCTCACCGCGCCTCAGACCGTTCCCCCTCAGATCGTTCCCCCTCAGATCGTTCCCCCTCAGACCCTTCCCCAGACAGCGCCATCCCGCTCCACGCCGACCCCGATGTCATCTGGGTGGTCACAGAAGCGCCTGCCTCGCCCAATATCCAAACTGACGGGCAGCGCGGCGGCTGGGGCAACAATCCCTTTGGCGAACCGGGCTTTGCAGGACGCACCCAGCGCACGCCCGTTTCCACAGACGCGCTGGAGCAAAATATGTCGAGCTTCTTGTCGCGTATGGGGCGCGTGCTGAGTCGGGCCCGCCAGAGCGCAACGGAGGTGGCAGGCATGGAGCTAGAGGAAATTGTGCTGTCGGTGGAGGTGAGTGGCGAGGGCCAGGTGAACCTGCTGGGCACGGGTGGGCGACTGGGTACTAGCGGCGGCATCACGCTGACCTTTCGAGCAAAGCCCTCTGCCTGAGATTTGCCGGACTTGGCTGAACGGGTCGGGTTTGGATCGGGCGGACGAAGGGCGATCGCCCCAATCATCCCGCTAAACTGCACGCCAATCAAAACTGCGGCCAAAAATTTCTGGAATCTCTAAGATTCGCTATGTTATCTACAAGGGGCCTTGCGACCAGTTTGAAGCCCGGAAGCAGCCATCAGAGATTAGAAAAGTAGGGCTATTTGGGGCTATTTGGGGCTTCATCGGCGGGCGTATCCTGAGTTTCGATTTTTGCTTTTGACTCAATTCGCCTTGGTTTTTCTCTAGTCTTTCAAGCTAGTCTTTCAAGGTTCTCTGAAGTTCGCCTTTCTCCCGCTCATCCTTTTATAACTGCGTTGCTCTGTCAGGAACGTCAACGTGACTCAATCGCCGCCGCCCACACCGCCCAAGACCCTGCTCACGACGATTACGCGGGCAGTGCAGCAAGCCAGGGTGAATTTTTCTCGGCTGAAGCTGAAGCCCAATGCGCGAGTGCCGGAACTGTGGGTGCAAGACCCAGAGAGCGGCAGCCCGAATCCTGAGACCTATCCCCTGCTGGGCGATCGCTACCTGCTGGGGCGCAGTTCTCGTTCTTGCGACATCGTGGTGCGAAACCCGGTCGTCAGCCAGATGCACCTGTCCCTGACCCGCGACAGCCGCCGGGGCAAATATGCCTTCGTGCTAAAGGATGAAAACTCCACCAACGGCATCTATCGGGGCAAGCGACGGCTGACGAAGATACCCCTACGGCATGGCGATGTGTTTACGCTGGGGCCGCCAGATCTGGCCTCTGCGGTGCGGATTCAGTATGTCGATCCGCCGCCTGTCTATGTCAAAGCAGCCCGCTACGGCATGTATGGCTTTACGGGGCTGACGGCACTGACGGCGCTGTGGATTGGGCTGGAGTGGCAGAAGTTTTCGGTGCGTCCGTTGCCTGCCTCGGTGCAGGGGCCAGTCATGGTGATGGCTCGCGATGGGGTAACACCGCTCACGCCGACTCGCGCCCGCGCCCACACAACGGGCGATCGCCTCTCCGATTTTTCACGCTATCTGCCCGACGCGCTCATCGCTTCCGAAGATAGCCGCTATTACTGGCATCTGGGCATCGATCCGCTGGGCATCCTGCGGGCCCTGGTCACCAACATCCTCGGCGGCGGCATCCGCGAAGGCGGCAGCACCCTCACCCAGCAGCTTGCCCGCAATATCTTTCGGGATTACGTCGGTACGTCCGATTCCGCCGGACGCAAGCTGCGGGAAGCTGTCGTCGCCCTCAAGCTGGAGACGTTCTACAGCAAAGACTTTTTGATGCTGGAATATCTCAACCGGGTCTATCTCGGCAACGGCAGCTACGGCTTTGAAGATGCCTCACAGTATTACTTTGGCAAGCCCGCCAAGGAACTGACGCTTTCGGAAGCGGCGACGCTGGTGGGGATCTTGCCCGCGCCAAACAGCTTTAACCCAGTGCAGGACTACGAAACGGCGGTGCAATTGCGCGATCGCGTCATCAACCGCATGGCCGCCCAGGGCAAAATCAGCCTAGAAGAGGCAGAACGGGCCCGGCGATCGCGCATCGAAATCAACCCCGAAACCCTGGAAGAACTCCGCAGCAGCATCGCCCCCTACTTTACCAGCTATGTCTTCAGCGAGCTAGAAGAACTCCTCGGCAGCCAGTTGGCCCAGGAGGGCAACTTTGTGGTCGAAAGCAGCCTCGATCCGGGCTATCAGCGCGAAGCCGAACGGCTCCTCCGCAGCACGGTCGAATCCGTTGGCGCAGGCTCTGGCTTTTCCCAGGGCGCACTGGTTACGCTGGACAGCCGCACGGGCGAAGTGCTGGCGCTGGTGGGCGGCGTAGACTTTCAAGAGAGCCAGTTCAACCGAGCCACTCAAGCCCTGCGACAGCCAGGGTCTACCTTCAAGGCCTTTGCCTATACTGCCGCTCTAGAGCAGGGCATTTCGCCCTACACCGCCTTTTCTTGCGAACCGATGACCTGGCAGGGGCAATCCTTTCGCGGCTGCGAACGCACCAGCAGCGGCAGTGCGGATATGTATACGGGCATGGCGCTGTCGGAAAATGTGATCGCGCTGCGGGTGGGGCGCGAGGCTGGACTGAATAACATCGTGGAGACGGCCCGCCGCATGGGCATCACCTCGCCGCTGAATCCTGTGCCTGGCCTGGTGCTGGGGCAGAGCGAAGTGACGCTGCTGGAGCTAACTGGGGCCTATGCTGTGCTGGCGAATCAAGGCGTTCGCAATCGCCCCCATGCGGTGCAGCGCATCCTCGACAGCAGCGATTGCACTGATCCCAACGATGTGCAAAGCTGCCGCGTGATTTACGATGCCAGCAAAACGCCCCAAGCGAATACAGCCGTGCTGCCTGCCGACATCGCCCGCACCATGACCGACCTGCTGCAAGGCGTGGTGTCTAACGGCACGGGTCGTGCGGCCTATCTGGGACTGGGCGAAGCGGGGAAAACGGGCACAAACAACGACAACCGCGACCTCTGGTTTGTGGGCTATGTGCCCAGCCGCCAGATCACCACCGGAATTTGGTTTGGCAACGACGACAACTCGCCCACCGGGGGCAGCAGCGGCCAGGCCGCCCAGCTTTGGGGCGACTATATGGGGCGGATTATTCGATAGGCAGGAGTCGAGTCCGCCTGCTGGGGGCAAAAAGCTGGATATCCTGGTAATGGAGACCAGCGAGGACGCAGCTATGACAGAGCAAGGGCAGGGGAGCGCATCGGGAATGCCTGAGACGCTCACGATCGCCGTGGTGGGAGATGTGCATGACCAGTGGGACGCGCAGGACGAGCGGGCGCTGCGGCGGCTGGGGGTGGATCTGGTGCTGCTGGTGGGGGATTTTGGCAACGAGGCGGTGGGCATTGTGCGGGCGATCGCCGCGATGTCGATTCCCAAGGCCGTCATCCTCGGCAACCACGATGCCTGGTACACCGCCACCGACTGGGGCCGCAGCAAGCGCCCCTATGACCCCAAGCTTGAAGACCGCGTGCAGCAGCAGCTAGACCTGCTGGGCGAAACCCATGTGGGCTACGGCTATTTGGACTTTCCTGCGCTGGGGCTATCGGTCGTCGGCGGGCGACCCTTTAGCTGGGGCGGCTCCCAGTGGAAGAATGAAGATTTCTATGCCAGCCGCTACGGGGTTCGCAGTTTCCAGGAATCTACCGAGCGCATTGTTGCTGCGGCGCAGGCTGCGGCCCATGACACCATTCTGTTCATTGGTCACTGTGGACCTCTGGGATTGGGCAGCGCCCCAGAAGATCCCTGCGGCAAAGACTGGAAACCCATCGGCGGCGACCACGGCGATCCAGATCTGGCAGCGGCGATCGCCCACACCCGCACCCTCGGCAAGTCTGTTCCCCTAGTCGCCTTTGGGCACATGCACCACTCCCTGCGCCACACCAAAACCCAGCTTCGCCGCCCGCTGCATATTGACCCGGCTGGCACGGTCTACTTAAACGCCGCCTGCGTGCCCCGGATCGTGTCTACAGAAGAGGATTGCCTGCGAAACTTTTCGCTGATTACGCTGCGGCGCGGCGAAGTCTTCCAGACCTCGCTAGTTTGGCTCAATCAGGACTGCGCGATTCATTCTAAGCAGGTGTTTTATCAGCAAAACGCCCCTGCCATTGAAGAACGAGAAGAATCGGAGGCGATCGCCTGACGGCCCAAACCCCGCTCACCTGGCCCCTCAAGAGAAAGATTTCAACCCTGAAACCGGACTCCTGAACCCTGATTTCTAAACCGCTATGTCTCGCGCTCAGCCCATCCCCACCGACCAAATCTGGCGCTTTAGCCGCAGCGGCCTTGCCCAGGTTCAATCGATCGATCGCCAAATCGAGCTACAGGTGGGCGATCGCTGGATTCAGCACCAGGCGCATCAAAATCGCTATCGCGGTCGGGTGATGGTGCGGTTTGCCAGCGCAGATGGGGCAAAAGCGGCGATCGCCCCGGCGATTGGACTGGTGCTAGAAGACGCTTTTCTGGTGCGCGGTTCAGTGCTATCACAACTGCCAGACCCCAATCCCGACTTTGCAGGCGGCATCTTGGTGCAGCTAGAGGTGCCCGTGGTGGCCTGGGGCCAGGCGATCGCCCCCGACCATCACCTGCTCGTTACCTGGTACGTCTCCGAAGACCCCGCCTATCGCAGCAATCCGCTCTACCAGATATTTCTCCAGGCAAATCACGAAGCCACCGCCCAAAGTCAAGATCTCCTGCGCCCCCGCCCCCGTCCGCCCGCCTGCGAAGGCTGCACCCACTACCACGGCTATGCCTACGAGGGCAGCACCGGCATCCACTGGCTCTGCTGCGGTCTGCATCCCAGCGGGCCAGCAGGTGCGGTGTGTGGGGATTGGTGCGGGGACAAGGGGAAAGAGGGCGTGAAGGCGTGAAGGCGTGAGATTTAGTGGGACGCTGGTTGCGCTGTTGCCCCATCACGCCCGCGGCGGCTGAAACTGGTACAAATTCTCAATGACCCGTGTCCAGCTTTGCACCAGGGAGTCCAGGATGCGATCGCCCTTTTCCCGCGTCGCAGCGGTGGGGTCGCCGAGGGTACCGCTCTGGCTGAGGTCGCGAGTGACCCAAGAAAAGGGGAGGTCACCCTCCATGCTCAGCAGGCTGTTTTGGGGTAAATTGGCGGGGTATTCCGGCACAGCCCGGTCAAGCTGCACTTGGTCGGGCAACAGCGACAGCAGCAGACTGGTTTCGGCATCGCCCGCGTGAATGCCGTATTCCAACTCCCTGGGCGTGAGCAGGTCGGGCGCAACATTAGGCACCCGCCAGACAAACAGGGGAAACACCCAAAAGTCGCCATACTTCTGGTGTAGATCCCGCGCCACGATCTCGATGATCTGGGGCTGCCCGCCGTGGGCATTGACGATCGCCCATTTGCGGAAGCCTGCCCGATACACACTCTCGCCGACCTCCGTCAACACGGCAATCAGCGTTTGGGCGCTGAGGGTGATCGTGCCCGGAAAGTGCCAGTGTTCGTTAGACTTGCCATAATGGAGGGTCGGCAGTGCATAGGCTGGAATGCTGGGCGACAGTTGCGAAAGCGCCTTGCCTACAACGGCAGTGGCGATCGCCGCATCCACCACCAGCGGCAAATGGGGCCCATGCTGCTCAATCGCCCCAATCGGCTGCAAAATCACCGCCTGCTCTGGATGGGGCATCTGCTGAATATCGATCCAGGTGAGGTATGGGAAAAAGCGGTCTGGCGGGATGTAGCTATGCATAGGGAGTCAAGTTGCAGAATAAGAATCGGTAGATTACGTCCAACTAGATCGTCCAATAGATTACGTCTAGGATGAAAAGATACGCGCTGAAGAAAAAAGTCCCAGGAAAATCCACAGGAGGGCGATCGCCCATTTGCCTGAAATCGGTCAAACCCGATTGAATGGTACAAAGGCGATTTTAGGAAAAGCGATTTCAGGATTAGTGCCGCCGATTAGAGTTGGTTTTCAGAGTTGGTTTTCAGAGCCAGTTTTTTAGAGCCAGTCTTTCAAAACGCACTCTGCAACTTACGGAAGTCTCTCTGCAATCTATAAAGCCGACATCGACGGTTGATCTAAGATTGCCTTAAATTAGGTTAAGTCGGGGGCATCTTCAGTCATCTCTACACTCTCAACCCATTTGCCCTCGAGGTAAATTTGCGCCAAACGTCTCAGATGCTAGGTCGGGCGATGTCTCCGGCAGTTAAAAACTTCGTCAGACCAGTGAGCCTGCGCGTAAAGCTACTGGTGGGTTTTAGCGTGGTGTTTAGCCTGGTGTTTGCTGGGGCCTTCTACTGGTTCTATTCCTACACAACCGAAAAGGTCGTTGCTCGCCTGCGGGCCGACATGCGCTCGACGCTCATCGGGGCCCTATCGGGCGTAAACCCAGATGACTTGCTGGGTCTCTACGCTGAAGGACAGCGCAATGCTGAGGGCTTTTCGGACGACCCCCGCTACCTAAGCCAGCTTGCCTGGTTTGAGACAGTTCAAAATATCGAGCCGAGGGTCTGGCTCTACTCCTACATCATTGGCAATGCCGACACCAATCGCCGCGTTGGCCTACCCGCCGTTGGCCCTGGCGAGAGAGAAATTATTTATCTGGTAGACCTCTGGGCGCTGAATGACCCCACCAAGGCAGCCAAGTTTTTAGAATCGGATCACGTAGGGCTGTTGGCTCGGCGTATCGAGCTGCAAGGCGGCATTCAGGAAAGCGACAAAATCTACACCGACCGATGGGGCACCTGGATTTCTGCTGCTGCCCCGGTCAAGAGCCAGCAGAACGACGTGATTGTCGTTGTAGGGCTAGATATCGACGCTCAATACGTCCGGCTGCTGCAACAGGCCATTCGCAACCGCATGTTATTTGCCTTCATCATCACCTATGCCGTCTTTTTCGTGCTGATTTACATGCTGTCGGGTATATTGACTCGGCAACTGGCTAGCCTGACCCGGTCCGCCCAGCAAATTGCCAGCGGCGACTACAGCCTGGACTTGTCTTTTGCCGAAAAAAATCCTTTTCCCGATGAGATGACGACGCTGGCGGAAGTGTTCAAAAGTATGGTGAACAGCATCCGCATCCGCGAACAGATGATTCGGGAAGGCAAGCGAACCGAAGATGAAATTCGACTGGCGCTCAAAGAAGAGCGAGAGCTGAATGAGCTAAAGTCGCGATTTGTGTCGATGGTGTCGCACGAACTGCGAACGCCCCTCACCGTCTTACGCACGTCGCTGGAACTGCTGGAACGATATGGGCATGTTGCGCCTGAGGAAAAGCGTGAGAAATATTTCCAGCGGAGCCGTGCCGCCATTACCACGATGAATCAACTGATTGAGGATGTGTTGGTTAGCGCCAAGGCGGAGGCCGGTCGGCTAGAGTTTAGCCCCAGTTGGATCGATCTGAAGTTGTTTTGTCGCGATGTGGTGGAAGAGATGCGGATGAGCATTGGCGCATCCCATAAGATTGTGCTGAATTGCTATGGCTCCTGCGAACTGGTGTATCTCGATCCCAAGCTCCTCAGATCCATTCTGAGCAATCTGATCTCCAACGCGGTGAAATATTCCCTGGCGGGGGGCGTAGTGGAATTTGACCTGTCCTGTTTTGATCAGGTGGCGACGTTTGAAATTCGCGACTATGGCATTGGCATTCCCGATGAAGATCAGCCCCGCTTGTTTCGGCTGTTTCATCGGGCCAGCAATGTGAACGCCATCCGCGGCACGGGTCTGGGGCTGGCGATTGTGTATCAATGTGTGTTGCAGCATCAGGGCGAAATCTACTTTACCAGCTGCGAGGGCGTGGGCACGTCGTTTGTGGTGAAGCTGCCGCTGACGCTGGGTAACCGCACC
>NZ_DVEA01000423.1:0-3997 GCF_015295965.1 Thermoleptolyngbya sp. M55_K2018_002 | reverse complement strand
GTGTGGTGGTGGTGGGGTTTTGTGTTGAGCCGGGTTTCTCTTCTCTCGCGCGAAGACTTGTAGACTGTAGCAGATAAGCGCTTCAGCCTTTTCTAAAGTTTTGTAACCAAGCCTGTTTTTACCGCATAATCCACCTCCTGGCAATCTGTTACCTGGCACCTGCTGTTTTTTCTACGTCGAGTCCGTTATTTCCTCAAACTGGAGCTTCATCACCTCCGGGTCATAGCAATTGGCCAACACAAACTTCTTCGCCACCTGCCGGATCTCCGCTGCGGGGGTTTCCCAGTCGTCCCACAGGCTCTTTTGTCCGGGGCTGCTCTTTTTCTTTAGCCTGCTCCGCGCCTTGATCTGCGCCAGCAGCTTGCTGCCCCAGGGGTTCCGCTTCTCCGGCTTCGGCTTCGGCTTATATTTTTTGCAAAACTGGCGATAGATCGCCGCACACAGCTCCAGCGTTTTGCCCAATGCCAAAAACGCCGGATGCCACTGCGTCAGCCCGTCGTCGGTCAGTCGGTCGTAGCTGCCGTAGTTGCTGTAGTCATAGAAAAATCCCTGCTGCATTCCCGCCGCTTTGGGGTTGGCGTGGATATAGCGCAGCGTGTTCAACGCCCGCTGCTTGTCGCTCAGCGGAAACCCCGTGCTGTGATAGCGCTTCTCCCAGAAGTGCCCGGTGCGGTTCAGCATCCGGTTCAGGCACATGGCGCTATACCAGTTCAGCCAGTGCATGATTTTTGGCAGATCTTCGGGCTGCTGTGGCTCCAGCAAATAATGCACATGGTTGCTCATGATGCACAGGGCATACAGCTTGAAGGCGTACTTGTCTTGGCATTTCTGAATGGCGTAGAGCAACACTTCGCGGTATTCGGGCTTCGTGAAGCGAAACTCGCGGTTGTTGCAGCGAATGGTGACGTGGTGGCAAGAGCCAGGGCGGAGTTGGCGAGGTTGGCGTGGCATGAGATCCCCCCTAGCCCCCCTTAATAAGGGGGGAACCGGGCCGCTGCTGGAAAAAGTCCCCCTTACTAAGGGGGATTTAGGGGGATCGGATTGGGTGCGAGGCTTTCGGAGATCCCCCCTAGCCCCCCTTAGGAAGGGGGGAACCGAGCCGCTGCTGGAAAAAGTCCCCCTTATTAAGGAGAATTTAGGGGGATTTAGGGTGAGGGCGTATGTAGTGGCAACAGTGGCCGGGTTAATCACCCTCCAACTCAATCCCTTCGTACAAATCAGCTAAACGAATCTCAAAGGGAATCGACGCTAGCAAAATACAGGCCTCTGCACGGTCTTATTCTGTAAACACCCATCGAAACGAATCTGTTCTGGAATACTGCTCAACATGATGTGTGTATTGATTAATCAGCAGGTATTCCTGAAAGGTCTGAATCGTGCGATAGGCTAAAAATTTCTCGTCCCGATCGTAGCTTTTGGTCGATTTTGAAAGCACCTCAGCAATCATCACCGGATTCGTCAGCGTGTCATTTCGCCCAGTCTGCCGAACCAGCGGACGCAGCACCACCATCACTTCTGGATACGTATTATCTGGATACGTATTACGTATACAGTTGGCGATCGGGAATCCAGAGTCTTTGGTCAAAGGCAAAGATACTGTGGGGCTGCCCCTTCAGGCTCACCCGCAACGCAGCATTCAAAATGCTGACCATTTCATTATGCTCCGGGGTTCCACCCGTCATAGGAACAATGACCCCGTTGATATACTCATACCGAAGCTCGGAACCCACCTCCCGTTCCAGATACTCATCGGGCGTATAAAACCGTTTCTCTTCAGCTTGCAGAATCACCAAAAAGCCAAAAGCTAGGGCAAGCCTTGCCTGCCCCAACTCTAGCTTGGAGAAAGTTGCTCAAGCGAAACGCAGCCGCAATCAGCGTCAGATCGACGCAACGAGCTTTGCTTCTTCCTCTTTGGGAATCACCCGCCCCTCGTCCTCAAATCCCACAATCTGGTCGAAGTTGAGATAGCGATAGAGGTCGCTGGCAAATGGGTCGATCTTCTTCGTCACGATCTCCATGTATTCTTCTACGGTCGGAATACGACCCAGCAGAGCGCAGACTGCCGCCAATTCTGCCGAACCCAGGTACACCTGTGCGCCTTTGCCCATGCGGTTGTTGAAGTTGCGGGTGGAAGTGGAGAACACCGTCACGCCGTCATCGACGCGGGCCTGGTTGCCCATGCAGAGCGAGCAGCCGGGCATCTCTGTGCGGGCCCCCGCTGCGGCAAAGATGCCGTAATAGCCCTCTTCGCGAAGCTGCTGCTCGTCCATGCGGGTGGGCGGGGCAATCCACAGGCGCACCTTCACCGGGCCCGCGCCCTCCAGCACCTTTGCCGCGGCGCGATAGTGACCGATATTGGTCATGCAGGAGCCAATGAAGACCTCGTGAATCGGGTCGCCCGCGCATTCCGACATTAGCTTGATATTGTCGGGGTCGTTGGGCGCGGCTACAATCGGCTCCTTGATTTGATCCAGATCTACCTCGATAATGTCGGCGTATTCTGCATCGGGGTCAGCACTCATCAGCGAGGGATTGGCCAGCCATGCCTCCATCTTGCGGACGCGGCGGAGGATCGTGCGGGCATCGCCATAGCCCCGTGCCACCATGTTCTTCAGCAGCGCCACATTGGACCGCAGGTATTCTGCCACCGTGGCCTCGCTTAGCTTGATGGTGCAGCCTGCGGCGGAGCGTTCGGCGGTTGCGTCCGTCAGTTCAAAGGCTTGCTCCAGTTGCAGATCCGGCAGACCCTCCATTTCGATGATGCGACCGGAATAGACATTCTTCTTGTTTTCTTTTGCAACCGTCAGCTTGCCCTGCTGAATGGCAACGTAGGGAATCGCGTTTACCACGTCGCGCAGTGTTACGCCCGGTTGCAGCGTGCCCTTAAACCGCACCAGCACCGACTCTGGCATGTCCAGCGGCATTACGCCCAGCGCAGCCGCGAAGGCCACCAGCCCAGAGCCAGCCGGGAAGGAAATGCCCAATGGGAAGCGGGTGTGGGAGTCGCCGCCCGTACCCACGGTATCTGGCAGCAGCATTCGGTTTAGCCAGGAGTGGATGATGCCGTCGCCAGGACGCAGGGACACGCCGCCGCGAGAGGTGATGAAGTCGGGCAGGCTGTGGTGGGTTTTGATATCGACGGGTTTGGGATAGGCGGCGGTGTGGCAGAAGCTCTGCATCACCAGGTCGGCGCTGAAGCCCAGGCAGGCGAGTTCCTTTAGTTCGTCGCGGGTCATGGGGCCGGTGGTGTCCTGAGAGCCAACGGTGGTCATGATTGGTTCGCAAGACGTACCGGGGCGCACGCCCGGAAGACCGCAGGCCTTGCCCACCATCTTTTGCGCCAGGGTAAAGCCTTTGCCTGTGTCGGCGGGCATTTTCGGACGGATGAACAAATCGCTGGGGGGCAACCCCAGGGCCATGCGGGTTTTGTCGGTGAGCGATCGCCCAATGAGCAGGGGAATCCGTCCGCCTGCCCGCACCTCGTCCAGAATGGTATCGGGCTTGAGCGTAAAGGTGGAGATCACCTCGCCCGCCTCATTGGTGATTTCGCCCTTGTAGGGATAGATGGTGATCACGTCGCCCGTTTCCATCTTCGTCACGTCGCACTCGATGGGCAACGCGCCAGAGTCTTCCATCGTGTTGAAGAAAATAGGCGCGATCTTACCCCCCAGGCAGTAGCCGCCCGTGCGCTTGTTGGGCACAAAGGGGATGTCTGTGCCTATGTGCCAGAGGACGGAGTTGGTGGCGGATTTGCGAGAAGACCCTGTGCCCACCACGTCCCCGACGTAGGCCACGGGGTGTCCTTTTTTCTTCAGTTCTGCAATCGTTTCCAGAGAACCGGGCTGGCGGCTTTCCAGCATCACCGTCGCGTGGAGCGGAATGTCGGGGCGGGTGGTGGCGTGGGGCGCGGGCGAGAGGTCGTCGGTGTTGGTTTCACCGGGCACTTTGAACACCGTCACCGTGATGGCTTCGCGCCATCCTGTCGGTTTTACAGCAG
>NZ_DVEA01000113.1:0-23742 GCF_015295965.1 Thermoleptolyngbya sp. M55_K2018_002 | reverse complement strand
TTCGCTTCTAGGGTTCTGTTCTGGGGTTCTGTTCTGGGGTTCTGAGCCAGGGCAGCGCCGGGCTATCGGGCGGCGGAACCTTCAGCCGGAAGGTAGCCCTGCTCAGTCAAAAATGCTTCGAGGGCGGCAGGAAAGTCGGGATACCGATAGACAACCTGCCCGTCTTTGTAGATTTCCAGCCCCCAATCTGAGGTGCGATCGTAGTTGGCAAGCATGAACGCCCAACCCTGCTCATATTCGCCCAGTAGGATCATCTGCGCCACATAGCCCGCCAGAATGCCGTTAACTTCGTTGGTGTCTGCTTGAACGGTCAGCACGGCTTCGCGCATCTGGTCGGCGATCGCCCTCAGTTCTGCTGGATATTGCCGGGTCACGTCTGCAAACTGCCCGTCTTGCAGCGCCCAGATTTGGGAGGGCGGAAACGAGCCAGCATAGCTGCTAAAGGCATAGAGAAAGGCATTGTCAAACGCGACGAACTCTAGTCGCCCATCGCCATCCAGATCTCGAAAGCTGCCGCCTTCGCCATCGCGGAAGCCTGTGTCGGCTGTCTCGAAGCGATCGCCCTGCCAGTGGTGGATGATGTGGGAGGTGCAGCAGTGCGCTCCGCCAGAATAGGTGCGAATAATTACCTCAGCAGTGCCGTCTGCATCCAGGTCTTGCAACCTCACTCCACCGTAGGCTGTGCTTTCCTGGGTTTGTTCTAGCTGGGGCTGCCCGTTATACAGCAGCGTATACTGCACTTCGCCACTCCAGGCTTCGGCACCCTGGCGATAGCGAAAGCGCACCTGCACCGGCCCTTCACGCAGTTCTTTCGGCTGCTCTAGCGCGTCGTTCAGTTCTACTTCGGTCGCCTCGGTTGTCGTGGCCGCTACGTCGCTGGCTGGCTCGCCTGCGAGTGCATTCGGGGTTCCAGCCCCAGTCGCCTCAATCGCCGTTTCAGCGCAACTGCATAGGCATAGCGCGATCGCCACCGAGAGCGATCGCCGCCAAACACTCGGCCCGTGGCTCCACCCGCAATTGACAAATTGGCTGGGCAAATCACTGGGCGAATCACTGGGCGAATCACTGGGCAAATCAGTTGATAGTCGCTGCCATTTTCCTGCACTTCGGCTCATCCCGCCCTCCAGAAGAAACAGACCCCGCATCAGAGTCCTTCAATAAGATTCCCTCTAGATCAGCGTACTAACGGTTCTCCTCAAAATCCGGGCGCTTCCGTCGTCGAGCTTCAAAGTCTTCAAAGTACAAATGCACAATCTGCTTGCCTATTGCCACTAGCGCGACTGGCCTGCTTCCTGAATCTCCGCACCCACTCGCGCAATCAAAGGAACACTCCCAAACAGCGCCAGCGTTCCACCCACCGTCGCCACGCACAGAAACAGACCCAGTAACCGACTTGCCATCGCCTCAGAGATCCTCAGCTTCATAAGCCCTCCTTTTCTAAGTTTGCACCGTTGCACCTGTATATATCTGCACGCAATGTGCAGCTTTGCCGATCCCCCTCACCCTTTTCTGGTATGCCGCAGACTTTGAGCTATCTCCCAGCGGAGGAGAGGGACTTCAAGCCTCTCTTGCTCCCCTTCTCCCGACTTGGGAGAAGGGGTTGGGGGATGAGGGCAGTTTGCAAGCTGCACATCGCGTTGTCTGTATCAGTCAGACCTACTTCGGTCACACCTACTTCGGTCATTCCCGCTTAATTCGCATCTGTCCTAAGTTACATCTGTGTTCAATGCGCGTTCACGCAAGAGACATCCTTGAATTCAGTTGCAGTTTCAATGTTTACATTTCTCAACAAAGTGCAGCATAGTCCATTTGGCGGAATCTGGCAAAATCGCCAGCCGTGTCAGCCGATGGGTACATAGCCCGTTTACCGTACCGTCAACAGCACGCTCACCCGACCTGCTTTTACCTACGAACTCATTCCAAAAAAGGATTTAGTTTTTGGCGTTTCATGCCATGCTTTCTTCAGCATTGTGATCGGTACTGTCCGCCGTCTTGACCCATCTCGGCTTATGCCAGGTTCTCACTCCGATATCGACCTCGCCGCATTTATCGATCAGGCGCTGCTCAGCCCAGTGGCCACGTCTGAGCAAGTGGCCGAGTGTTGCGAAGCCGCCGACCGCTTCAAGTTTGCGGCGGTGTGCGTGTTTCCGGCGCATGTTCGGCAGGCGGTGTCTCTGCTGCACCACAAATCGCCCCAGGTCTGCACCGTGATCGGCTTTCCGACGGGTGCATCTACCTCTGCGACCAAGCTTTATGAAGCTCAAGAAGCCGTCGAAAATGGCGCAACTGAACTGGATATAGTAATCAACCTGGGCTGGCTGCGGGAAGGCAAAACCGACGCGCTGCACCGAGAACTGGCGGAAATTTGCGAGGCAACGGGGCAAACGGTCAAGGCAATTCTGGAATTGGGCCTGCTGACTCCGGCAGAAAAGCGGCTGGCGGCAGAGATTTGCATGGATGCGGGAGCCGCCTTTTTGAAAACCAGCACGGGCTGGAATGGGGGGGCAACGGTTGCCGATGTGCGCCTGCTGAAGGAGATTGTGCGCGATCGCATTGGCATCAAAGCCTCCGGCGGCATCCGCACGGCCCAGCAGGCCCTTGACCTGATCCGGGCAGGAGCCACCCGCATCGGCACCTCTCGCGGCCCAGAGTTGGTTCAGCAGTTTGATACCCTGGATCGAGGCGCTTTGGGAGGGAGCGACGAAAGGTGAAGTAACGGATTGCCTGAGCTTTTATTCCCCTCCATACGCCACTCCCCTGCCCCCCATTACTCCCTCCCTCTCCCCATGAGCGGCACTTACAAAACCGTTGGAATCAACCTCAAAGGAATGCCGATGGGCGAGAGCGATCGCCTCCTGACCGTGCTGACTCGCGAACACGGGCTAATTCGGGTGGTGGCTCCCGGATCGCGTAAACACGAGTCCAGCCTGCGGGGACGCAGCGGCCTGTTTGTGGTAAACCAACTGCTGATTGCCAAGGGACGGACGCTAGACAAGATTATTCAGGCAGAAGGGATCGAGGCTTTCACGGGGCTGAGCCAGGATTTGCGAAAGCTCACCGCTGGGCAATATCTGGCAGAATTGGCACTTTGTCAGGCACTCAGCAACCAGCCCCAGGATGAACTGTTTACCCAGCTCAGTGAGTCCCTGCGCCGCATCGAGCAGTTGCCCGCCAGCGCCACGCTGCCTTGTTTGGTGCAAGCGACCTACCAGTTGCTAACACTAGCGGGCGTTGCGCCGCAGGTTCATGCTTGTTGCGTGACTCAGCAGCCGATTGTGCCACCCGATGGGGTGAGTCCTGAGGGGAGGGGTGACTCAGGGGTTGAGGGATGGCGGGCAGGATTTCACGCAGCGGCCGGCGGGGTCGTGTCCTGGGAGGTGCTGTCCCGCCTAGAGCCTGGGGAGATTCTCTCTGAAAATCCATCTGAAAATCCGCAGGATTCGCAAAATCCGCATAACCCCGCCCTAGCATCGACGGCCGCTGTGCTTGAGAATAGAGAGAGCCTGAATGCTGCTGTTCGATCCAAGCCAAAGCCTATTAAAAAGGTCAAGGCATCCAGCGATTCTATGACTCCCGCAGCAAAAGGCCGCGCTACGCTGGCAGAACCGGAAGGACGATATGCGATCGCCCGCTCCCTGCCCCAATCCACTGCTGGATCTCGCCTGGGTACGCCCATCTCGGCCGTCGAGCTTGCGGCTTTGCAGCGCTTGGGTGATCCGGAGTTGGTTTCCACATGGATGCAGACAACATGGATGCAGACAAACGGGTTGCCAGCGCCCGCTTCCTTGTCGGCTCGTAAGACCCCAGAGGAAGTCTGGCTGCGGGTGGAGCGGCTGCTGCGCCACTATGCCCAATATCACTTTGACCGCCCGATTCAGTCAGCCGCCCTGATCGAAACCTGCTTTGCGGCTGTTTCGCCCTCGTCCTGTTTACCTACGCAAGATGCAACGGATTGATCCTGACCTGGTTCCTCTGCGGATGATCGCTTCTGATCAAGCGGGCGATCGCCCCCAGCCGCCCACCACTGCTGAGCGGCACAGTCCCAACAGCTATCGAGGCCAGGTCGGGCAATGGGAATCCTCCACACCCGATGATCCGTCACCCCTCCAGAACGCGGCGAAAAATGGCAAGTTGCCGGAGAATGGCAAGTCTTCTCAAAATGGCAATCAAAATGGCAAGGCGGCGGATATCCATGATTTGGCCCTGCCTGAACCCTCGGCTGCGTCTCTGCTGGAAACCAGCCCAGAACCCAGCGGCCACCAGACCAACGAACCTGCCAAACCGGGCGCTGCCACTCTCCACGCGGGAAAATCTATAGGAGACGACTCTCAGGACTCCGACACGCCAGAATCGGAGCGCGGCTTTTTGCCCGTGCTGCGAAACCGCAACTTTTTGGCGCTGTGGAGTGGGCAGGTGTTTTCCCAGCTTGCCGACAAGGTCTACCTGGTGCTGATGATCATGCTCATCACCAGCCGCTTTCAGTCTGCGGGGCAAACGGTAAGCGGCTGGGTGTCGTCGGTGATGGTGGCGTTCACCATTCCGGCGGTGCTGTTCGGCTCGGTAGCTGGCGTGTTTGTCGATCATTGGTCTAAAAAAGCCGTGCTGGTGGCGACGAACCTGCTGCGGGGCGGACTGGTGCTAGTATTGCCGCCGCTGCTGTGGATTTCTCAGGGCTGGTCCCCACTGGCGGGCATTCCGGTTGGCTTTTTGGCGCTGCTGAGCGTGACGTTTCTGGTGTCCACGCTGACGCAATTTTTCGCCCCGGCAGAGCAGGCGGCGATTCCCATGCTGGTAGAGCGCAAGCATCTGCTGTCTGCCAATTCGCTCTATACGACCACCATGATGGCATCGGTGATCGTTGGGTTTGCCGTGGGGGAACCGCTGCTGGCGGTGGCCGATGGGGCGATCGCCCACGTTGCGTCCCAGTTTGGGCTAACCCTAAACATCGGCAAGGAACTCATTGTTGGTCTGAGCTACGCCCTGGCAGGCCTGCTGCTGCTGCTGATCCAGCCGCACGAAACCATTGACCAGTCCAAAGACGACCTGCCCCCCGTCTGGGAAAACATCCGCGACGGGCTGCGCTATCTCAAACAGCAACGGCGAGTGCGGGCGGCGCTGATCCAGCTCATTGTGCTGTTCTCTATTTTTGCGGCACTGGCAGTGCTGGCGGTGCGGCTGGCGGAGGTGATGCCCGCCATCAAGTCATCGCAGTTTGGCTTCTTGCTGGCGGCGGGCGGGGTCGGCATGGCGCTGGGCGCAGTAACTCTAGGGCATTCGGGCACGCGCCTGCGGAGGCATCGCCTCAGCCTCTACGGGGCGCTGGGCATGGGTGCAGCCCTGGCGGCGCTGTCCTTCTTTACGCAGCAGTTGGTGCCGACGCTGCTGCTGCTGGTGCTGTTTGGCGCTTGCGCGGCGATCGTGGCGATTCCGCTGCAAACGGTGATTCAAGAAGAAACGCCAGAAGAGATGCGGGGCAAGGTGTTTGGGCTGCAAAATAACGCGGTGAACATTGCCCTCAGTCTGCCGTTGGCGCTGGCAGGCGTGGCGGAAACGCTGCTAGGACTGCGAGTGGTGTTTCTGGGGCTGGCCGCAGTGGCGATCGCCGCAGGTGTCCTCACCCAATCCGTCGGCGGCTCCGATCCTGCCACCGTATCGCAAACGATTAAATGATGATTAAATTCTTGTATTCATACCCCAACTTTTCTCAATTATTCTTTCGATAAGTTGAATGCATATTGCTTGGCTTGGCAAAAAATCTCCTTTCTGTGGCAATGTCACCTACGGGCGCGAAGTCACAAACGCGCTCCTAGAAAGAGGGCATCAGGTTAGCTTTCTCCACTTTGCCCAGGAGGAATTCCCTCCAGAATCTCAGGCAGAGCCTCCGGAGGAAATCCAGGAAGAACTTCAAGAAGTCTCTATTCCCTGTCTCTACAAGTCACAGATCTATACCATTCCCTCGCCCAAGTCGAGCAAAGTGCTGACCCAAGCGCTCCAGCGGCTCAAGCCTGACCTAGTTCATGCGTCGCTGACGCTCTCGCCGCTGGATTTCGTGCTGCCAGAAATTTGCGAAGAGCTAAACCTACCGCTAGTCTCCACATTTCACCCACCCTTTGACCGCAAGCGCCGAAACCTGACATCGGGCACCCAGCACTTGATGTATCAGCTCTACGCGCCATTTTTGGCCCACTACCACCGGGTCATCATCTTCTCTGAAATTCAGCGCGAATTGCTGGTGCGGCTGGGAGTTCCGGATAACCGTTTGGCGGTGATTCCCAACGGCGTAGACGTGGAGAAATATTCACCCGGCCCGTCGAACATCAAAGCAGAATTGGATGCCCGTCGCCTGTTTGTTTATCAGGGGCGCATTGCAACCGAGAAGAATGTAGAAGCGCTGCTCAAGGCCTGGAAACAGTCGGAAATGCCCCCCGGCAGTAAGTTGGCGATCGTAGGCAATGGGCCGCTTGCGCCGACGCTGCGCCCGTTTTATGGCGAAGACCTGGGCATTGTATGGCTGGGCTTTGTTGCCGATGAGCAGCGGCGTATTGAAATCCTGCGGGGAGCCGATGTGTTCATTCTGCCTTCTCTAGTGGAAGGTCTGTCGCTGTCGCTGCTGGAGGCCATGGCCTGCGGGGTCGCCTGTATGGCAACGGATGCTGGGGCCGATGGCGAAGTGCTGGAGGCAGGCGCAGGCATCGTCCTCAGCACTCAGCGCGTGCTGTCTCAGTTGCAAACGCTGCTGCCGCTGTTTGGCGATCATCCCGAAATGACGCTGCTGTTGGGGCAAAAGGCCCGCCAGCGCGTGCTAGACCGTTACACCCTCAGCCGCAACATCAGCCGACTCGAAGATCTGTATCGACAGGTGCTAGCCCAGCATCGAACTCATCTGATCTCGTCGCCCCCGTCGATTCAGCGAAACGGGTACAGCCACTAGACAGCCACTTGTCTGCTCAGTCCTCTTGCCTGCTTGCATCAGAATCATTTTAGAAATTCTCTGTGCTATGATGGGAAAGCGCAATTTGGGCCTGGAGTGGTTGCTGCTGCGGCTGGGTGTGCCTTGGATAAGCTAAGTAGAGATAAAAAATGTTTAGAGTGCTTTTGCGCTCTGGTTTATTCTGTCTCTCTTTGCGATCTAGTGTGAAGCGCTCTGACGCTGGTAGGCAGGTCGTCCGCTCTGGAAGATGCGCGTTTTTCTCCATCTATTCCCCGTTCAGGCAAGGAGTGTGATCGTGGCAGAGAAAAAAGAGGAAACGGCTCAGGATGTCGTCAAGTCTGCGGAGACGAAGCCTGCAAAGGGGGCTGACTCAAAGGCGATCGCCGAAAAATCAGGGTTTAACGTTTCTGAGTTCCTCAAAGGAACCAAAGAAGAATTGGATAAGGTCGTCTGGCCGAGCCGTCAGCAGTTGGTCAGTGAATCGCTTGCCGTCATCCTGATGGTGACCCTCTCCGCTACGATCATTTATCTATTTGATAACTTCTTCATCTGGGCTGCCGGAAAGGTGTTCTAAGGGGGTTCTGAATCATGCTTGCATCGGATGAGTCAGACAATCTGCTGTCTGTTGAGGAAGAAGCCGCCAATCCCGAGCATTACGAAGATGAGTCGTCGCCCCGTGGAACGCCCCGTTGGTATGCCGTCCAGGTTGCCTCAGGCTGCGAAAACCGGGTCAAGATGAACTTGGAGCAGCGAATCGAGACGCTCGATGTGGCCGATCGCATTCTCCAAATTGAGATTCCCCAAACGCCAATCCTGAAGCCGCAAAAGGGCAACAAGCCCAAAGAGGCAGCAGAAAAAGTGTTTCCGGGATATGTCCTGATCCGCATGGTGATGGATGACGAAGCATGGCAGGTCGTGAAAAACACGCCCAACGTCATCAACTTCGTTGGCGCAGAGCAGAAGCGCCGCTATGGACGGGGGCGCGGGCATGTCAAGCCGATGCCGCTCGGTCATTCGGAAGTGGAGCGAATCTTCAAGCGTGCCCAAGAGCAAAAGCCAGTCGTCAAAATCGATATGGCGGCTGGGGACAAGATTGTGGTCTTGTCAGGGCCGTTTAAGGATTTTGAAGGTGAGGTGATTGAGGTAAGCCCAGAGCGCAGCAAGCTCAAGGCACTGCTCTCAATCTTCGGGCGAGATACCCCGGTCGAGTTGGAATTTAACCAGGTTCAAAAGCAGAGTTAGTGGGGCAATGGCAAAAAAGGTAGTCGCGATTATTAAACTGGCAATTGACGCAGGCAAAGCAAACCCTGCGCCGCCAATCGGCCCTGCGCTGGGTCAGCACGGGGTCAATATCATGATGTTCTGCAAGGAATATAATGCCAGGACGGCTGACCAGGCTGGCATGGTGATTCCGGTAGAAATTTCGGTGTTTGAAGACCGCAGCTTTACGTTTGTGCTGAAAACGCCTCCGGCATCCAAGCTGATTGCCAAGGCAGCTAAGATTGACCGGGGGTCGGGTGAGCCAAACAAGAAGAAGGTTGGCTCAATTACTCGCGCTCAACTGCGGGAAATCGCGCAGACGAAGCTGCCTGACCTGAACGCGAACGACATTGAGGCGGCGATGAGAATCGTGGAAGGCACGGCCCGGAACATGGGTGTGACGGTCGCCGACTAGAATCTGCGCGATTGAGTTTCGTGTGATTGATTTTGCTGTTTGGTTTGCTTTGTTGAACTTGTTCATGATTCGGGGGAGGGCGATCGCCCGTTAACACCCCAAGGAGACTCTCAAAATGGTGAAAAAGGTATCGAAGCGCTTGCGGGAACTGCAAGCCAAAGTGGAGGATCGCCCCTACGCCCCGCTAGAGGCGCTTGCCCTGCTCAAGGAAACCGCTACGGCAAAGTTCCCGGAATCTGCCGAAGCCCATATCCGCTTGGGGATCGATCCCAAGTATACGGATCAGCAGCTCCGAACCACGGTGGCGCTGCCCAAAGGGACAGGCCAGGTCGTGCGGGTAGCGGTCATTGCTCGCGGCGAGAAGGTGACAGAAGCCACGAATGCAGGGGCAGATCTGGCAGGCTCTGAGGAGCTAATCGACGAAATCCAGAAAGGCATGATGGATTTTGACGTGCTGATCGCTACGCCAGACGTGATGCCGCAGGTGGCAAAGCTGGGTCGTCAGCTTGGGCCCCGCGGTCTCATGCCCTCTCCCAAGGGCGGCACGGTGACCTTTGATCTGGCTCAAGCTATTGACGAATTTAAAGCGGGTAAGCTAGAGTTTCGGGCTGACAAGTCGGGCATTGTTCATGTGATGTTTGGCAAAGCCAGCTTTTCGCCTGAAGACCTGCTGATCAACCTGAAGGCGCTGCAAGAAACCATCGACCGCAACCGTCCTTCGGGCGCGAAGGGTCGCTACTGGCGAACGATGTACGTCGCTGCCACGATGGGGCCTTCGATTGAAGTGGACATTGCGGCACTGCGCGATATGAAGGCGAGTGACGCAGCCTGAGCGCTGAGTCTTCATCCAAAGAGCCAAGGGGCCGCTTCTTTTAGGCTTGTTTCCAATCTCAGGAGCATAAACGCCGATTCAAAGTTTGACCGTTTTACAACTGAATCCTGGTGGCCAGAGACAGCAGGGGCAAATGGCTTAATCATCCTGCCGAGGTCAAGTGTTGATGTTGGGTTAGAACTCGCCAAATGGTGGAGTGACTAACTCTGTCTGGACTTGCCCTGGCGATCGCCGGGGCTTTTTCTTTTCGTTTCATGTTCAGGATTCAGCGCAACCAAGTTTGGTGATTCACACCCAAAGCTAAGGAGGTGAGACAGAGATGGGTAGAACACTAGAGGACAAAAAAGAGATTGTCGCAGAACTCAAAGAGAGTTTGAGCCAGTCTCAAATGGCCGTCGTGATTGACTACAGGGGGCTGACCGTTGCCGAAATTACCGATTTGCGGCGGCGGCTGCGTCCTTCGGGAACAGAGTGCAAAGTAACCAAGAACACGCTCATGCGGATTGCCGTGCAGGGCGACGCAACTTGGGAACCGATGACAGCTCTGTGCAAAGAGTCTTCGGCCTTTTTGCTAATCAAAGAAGACGTAGGCGGCGCGATCAAAGCCTATCAGGAGTTTCAGAAGGTCTCTAAAAAGACCGTGCTGCGGGGCGGCGTGATGGAAGGGCGTGCCCTGACCGAAGACGACGTGAAAGCCATCGGCGATCTGCCGTCGAAGGAACAACTGATGGGGCAAATTGCAGGCGCAATCAACGCGGTGGCGACCAAGGTGGCTGTGGGTATCAAGGAAGTGCCGTCTTCGCTGGCTCGCGTGACGCAGGCGATCGCCGACAAGGACAAAGACGCTGCCTAGTGGAGTGTGTAGCCCGGTTGGGGCGATCGCGCTTTGACCAATGGTTCCAATGTTTGCTCCTATCGTTTCGTAGTTTGGAAATTCAACTCGTAGAGGAAAACTATGTCTACTGCAACCGATGAAATTTTGGAAAAGCTCAAGACGCTGACCCTGCTAGAAGCGGCCGAACTGGTGAAGCAAATCGAAGAAGCCTTCGGCGTGACGGCTGCGGCTCCTGTTGGCGGCATGATGATGATGGCTCCGGGTGCGGGCGGTGGTGCGGCGGCCGCTGAGGAAGTCGAAGAAAAGACCGAATTCGACGTGATTCTCGAGGACGTACCCGCCGACAAGAAGATCGCCGTGCTGAAGATCGTCCGTGAACTGACGGGTCTGGGTCTGAAGGAAGCCAAGGAAGTGGTGGAATCCACGCCCAAGGCTGTACGCGAAGGAGTGCCCAAGGAAGCCGCCGAAGAAGCCAAGAAGAAGCTGGAAGAAGCGGGTGGCAAGGTCGCCATCAAGTAGGGTTTGGGGGTTAGAAGTCAGCATTAAAGGCTTTGCCTCTGGCATCTGATCCCTCGGTCCTACAGGCTTGATTTCCATAAATCTAAAGAAGGCAGGACTTACGCACTTGCGATAGGTTTTCTGGGTTTTGGACGATTTCTCGGAGGCTGCGCCTGCGAAAAATTGTCCAACTGCGTGAGTCCTAAAAGAGGTCGTCTCAAATTGGGACGACCTTTTTTGCTGGCTTGATTTTGCTGGTTTGCGTTTTTGCCGACGCGACGGCTAACGGGCTGCCAGTTCTGTTTGGCTGACGCTCGATTGAGCATAGACCCGATCGGCGACCTGCACGAGTCGGCGCATTGCCTCAGCTAGCTCCGACTCGGAGGCAGTCAGGCTGATCCGGAAGCATTCCTGCGTGTGCGTCCAGTCCTCTTGCAGACCGGGGAAAAACGGGCTGCCGGGTACGACGATCACTCCCGCCTGCTTCAGCTGCTGATAAAACTCCCAATCGCTCATTGGCAAGTCCTTGAGCCAGAGCCACGCAAAGATCGCCCCTTCGCCCCGATGCAAGAACCAGGGCAGGTTTGTGGGCATGGCCTCGTCTAGCGTAGCCTCTAGGGCGGCAAATTTCTGCTGATAGTGGGGGCGGATGACCTGTTCGGAAATGGCGGCTAAGCGACTAGAGCGAATAGCACGGGCGGCGATCGCCTGTCCATAGCGAGGCGAATGCAGACAGAGATTCGTGAGAAATGCCTCCAGGTGTTGAATCACACGCTCGTCGCCAATGGCAATGCCCACGCGCTCACCGGGCAATCCTGCTTTTGAGAGGCTGGTGCAATGAACAATATTGGGGCCAAAAATCGGTGTCATCTCGGTGAAATTTAAACACGGGAATGGCGGTGCATAGGCCGAATCGACAAACACAGGCACATCGTAGGGTTCCGCCATTGCCGCGATTTTCCGCACCTCGTCATCCGTCAGCACGTTGCCCGTGGGGTTGCAGGGCCGAGAAAACAGCACAAAGCCCGTGGTTGCGTTGATTTCAAGCTGATCAAAGTTGGGGCGATACTTGAAGCGATGGGCGGCGGCATCGATCTCTAAACGGGGGCGATAGGCCCGCAGCGCTTCGGGAATCAGCGTCACGCCGCCATAGCCTGTATAGTCCGGGCTGAGGGGCAGCACGATCTGCTTCAGCCGTCCGTCGGTGGTGTAGCCGCCTAGCGCGTTTGCTGCCAAAAAGTAGAGTGACTGGCTACCGGGGGTGATGAGAATGTTGCGATCGCCCAGGTTCAGCCCATATCGCTGGTTGTAGTCTGCGATCACGGCCTCAATGAGCGGCTGATAGCCCTGGCTGGAGCCATAGCGACACACCACCTCGCCATATTCAGGGCTGTCCAGCAGTTCCATCGTGCAGTCGCGCCAAAGCTGCTCCACCTCTGGCAAAATCACCGGATTGCCCGCACTCAGGTTGATAAACTCGCGTCCCTGGGCAGTTCGCAGCGTTTCGATAATGTCCTTCATAATCGCCCGCACCCCGGTCAGGTGGGACATCTGTTCGCCAAACTGAGTGAGAGCAGGACGCATAGGCGGGTAAGGGGTGAGGGGTGAGAGATGGGGAAAGACGGCTCCGAAACGCTGACTCGAACAGGGATCGACGGGATGTAGGGGGAGGCAGGCAGCACTAATCCCTTGCACCTGAGCTTCGACTCCAGATCGGCCTCCCGATTTAGGTCCAGATTTAATGTCCAGATTTATGTAATGTGCGCGACAAAAGGGCTTCTGTCAATCCGACAGTTGGGGCGATTTTTGGATGGAATTGTTCTGGGCGGCGGGCAAACTTGAGAGGGAAGAGGGCGATCGCCCCTGTCTCTAACCCAAACCGCCCAGCCCGACTTGTTCCACCAGCACATAAGCCAGCAGGGCGCTGCCGATGGGCACGGTGAGGTTATCAATGCCCCATTTTGAGAAGGTTTCGAGAACCGTCGCGGCGATCGCCACCAGGGCCGCCACACCCCACAGCGCCGAGGTTCCCTGAGAAATTCCCAGCACCAGCCCACCGACCACAAAACTCGCCAGCGCCATCGTCAGCGTCCCTTCCCAGCTTTTTTCGATGTCGCCAATTTTGTAGCGGCGTTGCCCCAAGGACTGGCCCACCAGCGCCGCCAGCCCGTCGCCCCACGCCATGATCAAAATGCCGAGCGCAGCATAGTGCGGACGCGCCTGCCAGAACAGGGCAATCAGCACGCCGATGCTGACGGCATAGAAAAAAGTGCCCAGGCTCTTGCGCCCGACGCTGTTGATCCCAGGCAGAATGGGAAACCGATAGGACACTAGAGCCACCAGGCTAAACAACACCGAAAAGCTCAGCCCCACCCAGGGCGGAATCTTGAGCCACCAGGCAATCAGAATCACGTTACCGGTGCCGATGTGGACGATTTTGCGGACGGTTTCCGGCTCCACTAGCTGAAACCGATTTAGCCCTTCCGCCAGCAGCGTAATTCCCGCCACCCACAGCGCCGCCGCCGCCAGTTGCAGCCACAGCGGCGGAGCAGATGCATACCAGGGGAGGGCACTCAGCAAGGGTTATCCTTTGGTGGAATATCTAGTGGAGTATCCATCCGGCGAGCCACGCGGCAACTAGGCCATGACCTGATGGGCGATCGCCTCCACCACGTTCGTCAGCGGGTTGTTGGGATACTTCATTGTAAAAATGCCCGTGCTAGCCAGTACCATCATGTCGTCCGAATGGGGCAAAATGCCTGCCACAGGCGCATCGTAGGTTTCCTCAATGCGCTGCTTGAGTTGGTTAAAATCCAGCACTTGCGGAGCCTTGTTCACGACGATTAGCAGCTTGGGCACTTCCAGCTTGCGGGCCACATCCACTGTCACCGCTGTTCCCTGATAGTCCTGCTGGTCGGGACGCAGAATCAGCACCAGCACATCAGAAATCGTAATCGACAAGAGGGTTTCTTCATTCAGTCCGGGGTGCGTGTCGATAAACAGATAGTCGAGCTTGAGGGTTTCGATCAGTTCCCGAAAGCCCTCATTCAGCAGCCCCACGTCGTAGCCCTCGCGCAGTACGCGGGCAATTTCTCCTGCCTTGACGCTGGAGGGGACGAGGTAGACCTTGCTGCGATCGCCCCCCTTGCCTTCCAGCACCGAGGTCACGTCGTAGGCTACCTCGGAAATCGAACGCCGCCCCCAGAGGTAATCATTGAGCGATCGCTCCATGTCGTCTTCCGCAAAGCCAAACAGGACATGGATTCCGGGGGACTGAATATCCGTGTCTACAATGCCCACGCGATAGCCCTGCCGCGCAATCATGGTGGCCAGATTTGCGGTCGTGTTGGACTTTCCGGTGCCGCCTCGATAGGAGTGAACGGAAACCACTTTGGACATGAAAAACCTCAAAGAAAATGCGTCGGCGGGGCGGGTAGGAAATGGTAGACCCGGAAATGATAGATCGGAAATGGCGGGTACTGGCAGCCGATCCAGATCAATACAGAACAAATTGATATAGACCGATCGATTCGATGCAGTTTCGATGCAGTAAAGAACGATGCAGAAAGAGCGATACGGGCAATCGCTCAATCTTGGATGCTGCTAGTATCCGTCTGATTTTGCAAGGCGGAGGGTTTCACCCTGATAATTTTCCAGCCAGTAGCCCTGCTCGTCGCGATGAACCTGGGTTTCCCACAAAGGAATTTTGCCCAGTTTCGTGGTGACGATATATTGGGGCACGGCAAATCCGGTGGTATGACCCATTAATCCTCGCATGATTTCTCGCCCTTTTTCCACACTGGTGGCGAAGTGCGACACGCCCGTCACGTTGTCGCAATGATAGAGATAGTAAGGGCGGACGCGGATTTTGAGCAGTCCATGCAGGAGCGAGCGCATGGTCTCTAGGTCATCGTTGATGCCCTTCAGCAGCACGCTCTGGTTTTGCACCGGGATGCCGTGCCGCAGGAGGCGATCGCACGCTTCAGCCGCTTCCGGCGTGATCTCCTTGGGATGGTTGAAATGCGTATTCAGCCAGATGGGGTGATATTTCTCCAGCATGGCGCAAAACGCTGGCGTAATCCGCATCGGCAGCAGCACCGGATAGCGACTGCCAATCCGAATTACCTCTACGTGGGGAATCTTCCGCAATCGGGAAATAATCAGCTCCAGCTTTTCGTCAGAATAGGTCAGCGGATCACCGCCCGTCAGCAGCACGTCGCGGATTTCGGGATGGCTGGCGATATAGTCAAAATCCTGCTCCCAGGAGGCTGCCTCGCTGGTTTCAAAATACGTGCCCTTCAGGTCGGTCGTGTGAAACTTGCGGGTGCAGTGGCGGCAGTATACGGCGCATACCTCCGTCACCAGCAGCACGATGCGATCGGGATATTTGTGAACGACGCGGTTCGTTTTTCGATAAACCGTGTCGCCGACCGGGTCGGGTTCCGCGCCGGGAAAGGACTGGAACTCTTGCAGCGCGGGCACAGACTGGAGGCGAATCGGGCAGTTGGGATCGTCTCGATCCATCAGCGAGGCATAGTAGGGCGTGATGCTCCAGCGATATTTCCCAGCCGAAGCCCGGATCGCCTCTGCCTCATCGGGTGTGACGTGGACCCACTGCTGCAAGTCTTCGAGGGTCTGGATGCGGTGCTGAAGCTGCGATCGCCAGTCTGACCAAACCAAGTCCTGTGTTTTCGGCATGGATGAATTTCCCTGATTTCAGCTCGGATTTACGAAAAAACTCTAATCCCGCAGATTTACGCGACTTACTCGCATCAGATCTCCGAAGTGGCGCTACGACTAAAACTTTTGGAAGCGCTTTTGGAAGCACTGTTGGAAGCCCCGACTAGGCTCCACTACCCATCCAAAATCGCAAATCCAAAATCGAGAATCGCTCAGAGAGATAATCGAGCTAGGAGCGTTTGCTGGAGGTTTAGCGCGTCGGTCTGACTTGCCGCCAAAATCACATAGCCCACCTGGTGCTGCTCAAGGGCGGCGCTGTGGGTAATCACCACGCCCCAGCCCGATGCCTGTGGATAGAGCAAGTCGGCGATCGCCCTTTCCAGGTCAGCCCAGCAGTTCACCGCAGGACAAGGCGCACTGGTGCAACTGAGCAGCGTCGCTGTTTGTGCCCAGCGCTCTCCCAGCAAAAACCGTGCCAATTCATACACATGCGTTCCTCCAGTGCGGCGGGCATTTACCTCCAACAGGTATAGGGTTCCCGCATCATCCACAATTCCATCGAGATCGAAGTGCCCAATGTAGCCCATCGCTCGAAGTTTTTGAGCAACTTCCAGGGCGGCCGCGCTCAGGTCGGCATACCAGGGCGCGTTGCTCCAGTCCGGGCTGACCATTTCTCCGGCATAGGCCCCCGACGGCAACACCTGCTGAGCGCAAATGGCAGTCAGGTAGGGCGGTTCCGACGGGTTAGCAGGCACAACCACCTCCGCCGAAGGCGAAAGCCCCTGAGCGCTGGGAATAAGCGCTTCCACAATCAGCAGATCTCCGGCGTAGTAAGGGTTTTGCTGGAGGGTGGCGCAAAGTTCCGCTAGTTCGAGAGCGGCTTCCGGGCGAAACACCGTATGCCCAATGCCCAAAAAGCCCGTATTGGCCTTGACGATGCAGCCCTGACCGCGCTGAAGAAACGTGTGGGCGATCGCCCCTGCTTCGTCTACACTCCGCGCCACATAGCCCTCCGGCAGCCAATTCCCCATCCACTGCCCCACCAGCATCCGAAAGCCCAGCTTCGTCTGCACATACTCCCGCAGCCACAGCCGATTGGGTGCAGGACTTTCCGGCAGGTACACCGTCAGCCCATAGGTCTGTCTCAGCAGATCCGCCAGCTTGTGAACCGCAGGCGTAGTGGCGTAGGGAATGAGTTGCAGTGCGCCCGCATCGTCTGCAAAATCTACGATCCGCTGGAGCAGCGCAGACTCTCGCAAAATATCGGCACAGATGGAATCTGAGGAATGCGCCGGGCAGGCGTGCTGAAGCTGCGAATAGCCCAGCCGATCTCGCAAATAGTCCACATGAGCAATGGGCGCTTCGGTGATTACCAGCTTGCGATCGCCCAGCCACAAGAGCGATCGCTCATTGGCCACCCGAAATCCGCGAATCAGCGCCTCCCGCCTTGCCAAATCTGGCTCTCGATAAAGCAGATAGCCGTTTGCCTCTAGCGTGTTGCCCAGAATGACTAAGGGAGTGGTAGGTGCGAGCATGATTGGGATTGAGCAGGTGATTGAGCAGGTGAATGGTGACGCAGCCCGGCAAATGCCAAGACCATTTGGCTTGAGCAGATCAGCTTGAGTAAATCAGCTTGAGCAGATCAGCTTGAGTCAATTGGCTGAGCAGATCAGCCTGCGTCAATTGGCTGAGCAGGTAAATGGCTACGCCGCGTCGCCAGGCAACAACTCACCCCAAATTTATTCTTCCATTGGCCGATTTCGCAGCTTCCGCGCCTTAACGACCAAATCCTGAAAGAAATCAGTTTCCACGATTTCCTGCACCTGCTTTTGGCGTTTTACCTGATCGATTTCGATTTTGAGGCTAGCCACCTGCTGTTTGAGGGATTCTTCCCGTTGGCGCACTTTGTCTACCATGAGTTGAAACACGCGAGCAAGGGTAGAAATTTCGTCCTGCACCTCGCTTTTGCTCAGCGCAGTGAGATCCTGGCTATAGTCGCCTTCCCCGATGCGCTCGGCGGCGGCGGATAGCTCCTTCAGCGGGCGAGACAAAATGCCCGACAGCAGGTAGACCAGGCTAAACAGCGTGCCGTAGGTTGCCAAAAACGACAGCAAAAGGCGATCGCGCAATTGTTGCTGTACTTCAAATACGTGATCGGCTTCGATATCGGCTCCCAGCACAGCGACGATTTTTCCGTTCTTGTCGCGGATGGGGGTGTAGGCGGAAATCCAGCTTCCCCACTGGTCAGTGTAGAGGTCGCGGTTGACCGTTTCGCCCTCCTGAAAAGCCCGCAGGGAGTAGGGTGAGGGCTTGTCGGGTTCCAAAAACGGCAGCGCCCGTTCTGGCAAAAATCGCCAGAGGGAATCCACCAGGTATATCGCCTCCAGTTCATCGCCTGTCGTGGCTGGTTTGCCGATGCGGCGGTTTTCGCTCGGCTTGCCCAAGATGAAGCTGTAGGCGTAGACATTGGGCGAAATGCGGTGCGCGGTTTCAAACCATTTCAACTGGTGCAGATAGCGCGGATCGTCTGAAAAGCCCTCTGCGTTGCGTTCGCCCGTTTTATACAGTGCCAGCAGTTCCTCTGCGTCGATGTCGTGGGCAGTGCCAATGGCGGTACTTTCCAGATCTTGCTTGAGGCGGGCGATCGCCTTTTCGGTGGAAAAGTTGTAGAACCACCAATACACCACCGCAAAAACCGTGCTGAATACTAGGGTAAAGCCCGTGAGCAGTTTCCAGCGGAGGCTCCAAAAGCGCTGTCTCTCCGCCAGTTTGGCAGCAGATGCAGAGGAGGTGATCTGGCTCATGGCAACCTTTTGCACGCTAAAACTCCAGTTTGTCGAGGACGCTCTTGCCGCGCTGACGACGCTTTAGCCGCCAGTTGAGCAGGCTTTTGTCATACACGGCTCGCATTTGCAACACGGCCCACAGCGACAGCAGCGCCATTAGCCCAGCAACGCCCAGATACAGCAGGTGAGGAGGCAGGCGATCGCCCCACCCCAAGCGCCCCACCAGCAAGATGGCTCCCGTCATCAGCGCTCCCAAAATACTGCCCAGGGAAACCAGGTAGCTGTCTAGCAACAGGCTTACTCGCCCCCGCCGCTCCTCTGGAACCAGCCCAGCAAACGCTTTTCGAGCGGTTTCGTCGATGCTGTACTGAGGGAGTTTTTGCAGCGACACTCCGGCGATCGCCCCGCCCAGTCCCGGCACTGCCAGCATCGCCGAAGCACCCAACAGGCTGCTGACGGGCTGAACCAGGAACAGATCCTTAAGCTGGAGATGGGTAATCAGCCGCTGGGTCAGGAAGGTCTGGATGCCCAGATAGGCGACCGTGCGCCCCAGCGTGAACAGGCTGAGGAAGGTTTGGTAGGTGCCCGCATTGGCGATCGCCCCGCCCGACACTGCATAAAATCGGTATTCCACAATCGTTTCGCAAACGATCATCGCCAGAATGGAAACCATCAAATAGCGGAACGCAGGCACCTGGCTAACAAACTCCCAGCCCTCAGACAGGGCTTCGCGCAGAGTTTCCGACTTTTGCTGAATCTGCCGCAATTTGGTGTCCTTCAGCCCCATCTCCAGCCCTACGTACATCAGGAAATAAAGCAGGATATTCAGCATCAGCAGTTCCTCTGGCTTGATCTGCAAATGCAAAAATAGACCCGGCGACAGCGCCGTAATCCCGATTCCTGCAAGGCTGCCTGCAAATCCCAGGCTGCCCAGCAGCGGAAATAGCCGCTTGCTCTGTGCCACGTTAAACACATCGCTCGACAGCACCCAAAACGCCATCGGGAAGAAAATCAACTGCTGATCCGACAACAGATAAAACAGCCCGTAGTTCAGCCAGCCGGGGGTTCTCAGCAAAAACATCAGACGCAGCACCATGAACGACAGCGCCAAAATCGCGCTGATGCCGCGCACCATCGTCAGTCGATCAAACCGATCGACCCAGAGAGACTGTAGTCCCGTCATGGCGATGGTAATCAGGCTGCTGAGAACCAGCACCACCAAAAATTGCGACGGCCCCACGTCTACCAGAAAGTTGCTCAGGGAGGCGATTTCCGACACCTTTTGGGCGAGGGCATTGGCAAACAGCGCAAAGCCCAGCGTCAGCACCAGCCTGGTTTCGTCGGCTCGCACGTTCAGAAATTGATTAACATTCAAGGGCATGGCAAGGGCATGGGTGATTCCGCAGTTCTGGGAGGATTCCGACGAAAGCCAGCACAGGGTCGCGATCGCAGAGATGCAGGGCGAACCTTGCCCAAAGCGCCAGGCATATTCGCTGACGGCATATTCGCTGACAACGCTTTTGGCGGCCCAACTTGGGCTTGATCCAGAGTTCCCTGCAAGCTGCACGGGCGATCGCCACTGGAGAGGCACCCCTACATCACGACGCTGCGTCGATGAAGTTCGCAGTCTGTCCTATTTCGTAGGTTGCCCGGAATCGGAGCGAGTTCACCAGCCTGACAACAAGCTTTCGTGAAGGAACGCGCCTCCAGAATTGGGGATTTGAAGCCCAGTGTTTAGGAATGGGTAGGTTGCAGACTCCTGGCCGATTCCAGCAGGCTCCACAGACGCGGATCGGTGAAGTCCTGAACCACCAGCAGCGTACCCAACTGGCTCAGTTCCTCGGCCGAATGGGTTGCTGCGATGCCGATTGTGGGAATGCCCGCACCCACCGCCGAGCGAATCCCGGAGGGCGAATCCTCAAAGGCGATCGCCTCGGTTGCCAACACGCCCAGACGGTTCAGCGCCGTTTGGTAGGGCAGCGGATCGGGCTTGCCCTTGGGCAACTCATCACCCAGCACCACTACCGAAAACAGCGGCTCTAGGGCCAGGGTTTTCATCATGAACGCTGCATTTTCCACGGGCGCATTCGTCACCACAGCCCGCTGCAACTCGTGATGCTGCATCCAGTGCAATACGTCCCAGAGTCCCGGCGTTGGCTCCATGCCCGTGGCCCGTTCGCGAAATCGGGCCTCTTTTTCGGCACTCAGCTTTGCACCCGCCTCTGCCGATAGGTGCGGCAGCAGATCGCGGACAATCTGCTCGTTCAGCCGCCCGCTGAAGTGGGCATCATAAAACTCGCGGTCGATTTCCATGCCCAACTCTGCCATCACCGCCTTCCAGGTTTGGTAGTGCAGCGGGTCTGTGTTGGCAACGGTTCCATCCAGGTCAAACAATAGCGCTTTCAACATGCCAAACGTCCCTCTGCCTGCGTCTTGTCACCCGCAGTATGACAGAAAGAAGAGAGGGAAGGGATTTTGGGTTTGGGATTTTGGGTTTGGGATTTTGGGCGAGGCACGTCAACCATCCAAAATCTAAAATCGGCAATCTAAAATCGGCAATTAAAAATCGGCAATCTAAAATCACTTCATGCTTCGCTGGAGTCGGCCAGCACGCCGTGGAGAAAGATATCGGCGATGCCTTCGGCCATTTCCTGCATGGCAGCGGGGGAGGACTGTTCGGGCATGATCGTGTCGCGGCTAAAGCCTGCCACCGTAAACATTCCTAGAAATACCTGGGCAACCGTGCGCGGGTTCATGCGGCGATAGATGCCGTTGTCCATCGCGGTCTGGAAGAAGGCTTCGGCGACATCGGTCATTTTGCCGATGACTTCGGTCTGGATGCGATCGCGCAAATCGGGATGAAACTGCGCTTCCAAAAAGCACACCCGCAGCATGTCGGCGTTTTGGTGCAGGTTCAGCATTCGCTTTCGCATTACCTGGGCGATCGCCCTAGAGCTACCCATTTCGCTGAGTTCTGTCAGCAAGTCGGTGAGCAGTTCCACCCAGCCCTGGGTTACAACTTCCACCAAAATTGCTTTCTTGTTTTCAAAGTGTCGAAACAGCGTCCCCTCGGCCACACCTGCTTCGATTGCCAGATCGTGTGTCGTCGTGCCGTCGTAGCCCCGCCGCGCAAACAGCCGCTGCGCCGCCCGCAGGATGCGCGTGCGCGTTTCGCCTTCGGTCTGGGGGGGTCGCTGAAACAGAGGCATAGCGCCAGTCGGAGGGGACGGGGAGCGGGGAGATGGAGGGAGTCGCGGGGTAAGTGGTCAAGAAATGGAAGACGGAAGGGCGATCGCCCCACCGCTTACCGCTTATCCGTATGCAACATTTCCGTATGCAACATTGTCGATCGGGAAACCCAGAAAAGACACACCTGTTACAGAAATTAGGGATTAGGGCACTGATAAAGCTGCTTCTCTTCAATGTATTCACGCACAGCATCGGGGACGAGGGTGTGAATAGACAGGCGATCGCCCACGCCCTGCCGGATTTGGCTAGAGGAAATGTCTAGCGGCGACAGGTTAAGCTGCTGCCAGCGGATGTCAATCCCCTGAGACTGGAGAATCTGGACGGTGGCGGCAGGAGTGGCGGCGGGAGTGGCGGCGGGAGTGGCGGCAACTGGCACGGCGCGGCGCAACCAGCCAGGTGCAGCGGGGAATGAGTTCCCGACGACGATACCAGCGGGGCAGCGTGGCAAAGGCATCCTGCCCGATAATCCAAAACCATTGATTATCGGCAGCTTCGATTCCATGATCGTTACTTATATACTGCGTGTAGTATTGCGTTTCTAGCTGGTGGAGCAGGTCGATGGCGTAGGAGCGATCGCCCGCTGTTTTGGGATCGACGCAGCAGAGCGCAAAGGACGGGTGAGGCGCGATCGCCCGCTTCACCAGTTCCAGCCGATGGGCGATCGCCACCAAATCCTGTCCCTGGCGATGGGGTGGCACCGCCGCAGGAACCCATAGCACCCGGTCGAGTTGCGCCTGGCGCAAAGCAGACTCCGCGATATGCAGATGCCCAAAATGGGGTGGGTTAAACGTGCCTCCAAAAATGCCCAGACGTTGCATAGGGGTTTGAAATCACGGGCACGACATCTCCAGCCTGTCCGAATCTTGTCCCGAAATCAGGCTGTCCCGAAATCAGGCTTGTCCCGAAATCAGGGACGTGGGCGCTGTATTCATCAGTATTGCCAGGGTATTGCCAGATGGCAGAACTGCCGAGCGGCGGACTTGCCCGCTTCTGCCATTATCAGGGGTCGCTGCTATCAGGGGCATTCGATGGGCGCGTCGGGGTGTATCCCATTTCTTGGCGACTTGCTTTGCCACTGCTTGGCAACGAGGTGCATCGGGGCGATCGCCCAATCAAGCCACTCCCTCAGACTGCGGTACGCCTCAAGACAGGCTCAAAGATTCAGCAATTTCAGCAATTACCGTAATAAATTTGGGAATCTTGAGTAAGATTGTGTAAATTCCAGCCTACCTCTGAGGCAACCAGTAGTTTTTCAAGTCTTTGTGGTGCAACAAGAAAAAATTCTCTAGGGCAGAGTTCTCTGGGAGATTTCGCAGGAAGTTCAGAGCTGATTAAGTGTCGGTTCAAGCGTTTATATACAATCCGTGTATCGTTTCGGAGGGTTTCGATTAAGAACTGGGAGGATCGGGTAAAGCTGGATTTTAATCCGCCTCGCGCGGGCAAAAGCAGAGCAAATTTTGCATTGCCTTGCCCCCACGAACGCTCCATGCAACAGCCAGTCAGGGGCTTCAGAGGTTTCCCAAATGCTGACTTTCAAAGAGTTCCTAAACCCAACTGAATGAGTCTATGAACTAGATTTTTGCAGTTATTCAAGGCAAGGTTTAGAAGCAAGTTTTAGATCGGCAAGCAGGCTGACTTTTTACTTGACTCTTTTTACAAAATGCTGCAAGTTGGCAGTCATTGATTAGCAGTCATCAAATGGGGGGAACCGCCTAGTTATTAATTAGTTCTTGCAGACGATGGTTCGTTTTAGTCGTCAACTTAGTCGTCGATCCTATTTGGCTCAAGATTTGGCTCAAGCAATTAATCAACCAGTTATTTGAGCCATTCAGGCCCTCAGTCAATACTTCTGATCTGATTCTGATCAGGACGTGAATCGCCCCATTAGCTATCCCGAAAAAGTAATTCTTGCTATGATATCGCGTGACATTGTGTGGTGTGGTGTAGAAGGAGTGAGGACGTTGAATCCTGTTGATTTTAGCGGTATGCCGTTCCATTTCATCGGCATCGGCGGTATTGGTATGTCGGCGCTTGCCTACATCCTAGCCAAGCGGAACCTGCCCGTCTCTGGGTCAGATATCTGCCTAAACGATATCACTCGAAGATTGCAGGCAGAAGGCGCTCATATCTTTTTGAGCCAGGATGCCTCTAACCTGGAATTTTTTGGAGCGGATGCCAACGGCAAAGCAGTGGTGCGGGCTGTTCCCGAAGAAACTGGCAATCTGGCCGTGATTGGCGTAGGTGCAGAACCCGTGG
>NZ_DVEA01000201.1:0-4034 GCF_015295965.1 Thermoleptolyngbya sp. M55_K2018_002 | reverse complement strand
CGCACGATGAAAATATTCATCCCCGACGCTTCGCTGACCTTGCCCTGAGAGTTGAGTAAAATCGCCTCGTCAAAGCCCGACTCTACAGCTTCCGTCTTGGCAAGCGACGAGGTGATATAGGCTCCGCTAATCTTGCCACGCAGGGGCAGGCTGCGGTCTTCCTGACGATGCCAGGAGCTAATGCGACAGCTCACGCCCTCAGGCGAAAGGTAGTCGCCCAGTTCCAGCCCATAGACAAAGAAATCCTTTTCAACGCTGTGGAGCCGGGGCGAGATGCCCAGGTCGGAGGTGTAGACAAACGGGCGAATATAAAAAGAGGCCGTGGGGCTATTCTTTTTTACAAAGTCGATGATCACCTGCTGGATCTTGTCAGGCGGCAGGTCATAGTGCATGAACCGGGCGCTCTGGCTGAGGCGCTGGCTATGGCGATCGAGCCGAAACAGCAGGATTTGCCCGGAATTCTGCGGATCGGGAATGCCGCGCATCCCCCCAAAGGCCCCCGTTCCGTAGTGGAGGGCGTGGGTCGCAATCGAAACGTTGGCCTCGGCAAACGGAACGAACTGGTTTCGGAAATACGCGATCGGCAGAAAATTGTGCATGGTTAATGAAGATGGAGCGGCAAGCTGAAGGGGCCGCAGGATTTCATCGTAATGGATAGCCTACGCGCAAGGCGATCGTTCGATCAAGTCTTGTAATAATCCAGTAATGATCCAGTCTTGTAACGGTTCAGTCCTGCAACCAAGTCCTGCAACCAAGTCCTGCAACTAGTTCTTGTGACCCGGTTATGCAGCCCGGTTTGGCAACAGTGTGCTTGGGGCATTGGCTCAGGTCATGAGCATTCGCTCTAGCGCGTCGATGTCGGGAATTCGCAGCGTGTCGCGATCGCGGGCGATGAGTCCCTTGCGTTCCAGTTTGCTTAGCACTCGCGTTACGGTTTCTCGCGCCAGACCGCTCAGACTGCTCAGCTCTCGATGCGGCAAATTGGGAATTTCGATGCCACCTTCAGCCTTTTTGCCCTGACCATCGGCCAGAAAAAGAATGATGTCTGCGACCCGCGATTGGCTATCCGATTCGCGGAGCCGCAGCCGTCGGTTGACCTGCCGCAGCCGTCGCGCCATCAGTTGTGCCAGCCGAATGCCCGCTTCTGGCTCAGTTTTCAGCAGCTTTACAAAATCCTGCGCGGGCATATTGCCAATCACCGTCGGCACGAGCGTCAGCACGTCGGTCGAGCGGGGCACTTCATCCAGCGGAGCCATTTCACCAAATAGCTCGCCCTTGCCCAAGATATTCAGCGTCACCTCTTTGCCATCCAGGTTGTAGGTGCGGATCTTGACCCAGCCTTCCAGAATGAAGTAGACCGAACTGCCCCAGTCGTTTTCTAGCAGCAAGACCTGGCCAGGCGGGTGGCTGCGCGTGACAACGTGAACCGTGGCATTTTCCACGGCTTCTTCGGGCAGTCCTTCAAAAAACGGGGCACTGCGAATCAGCGCGGCATCACGAGATTCGCGGGGGCCAAGTCGGTCGGGCATGGAGGCATTGCTAAACGCTTGAAACCAAAAGCTTTGTCGCTTTTATGGGCATAGGTAACAATCTATTAAATCATAGTCTGCCAAAAGCGAATTGAGCGTCTGTTTTCGACGGCTGCCAGAACCTTGGGGCGGTGGGCGTGGTGTAGCGCGTGGGCCAGAAAATATTTCTACTCAATCTGCAACACAGGCTACAACAACGGCTGCAACATTGAGCAACAAAGGCTTGTTGGCATCTGACCTTGGGCTATGATGGGCGCAGTTTCCAGCAATCGCGCTAGCAGTTTTTCATCAGCAAGTTTTTCCGGCAAGTTTTTACAAAGACGAGAGGGGCGATCGCCCCATCCAGATTCACCTGAAACCCGTAGGAGCAAGGTCTATGTTTACAAATGGCGCACGCAGCGTTCCAGATGTCGTTCAAACCGGCTATTCGGTGGATATCGGCAAGTACTTGGGCGAAGGTTGGGAACTGTTTAAGAAAAATGCAGGCGGGTTTGTCGGGTTTACGGTGATCATGTTGTTAGTATCGGTAATTCCGCAAATCCTGCCGGATCGGATCAAGCCGCTAGGCAGCATTGCCAGCAGCGTATTGTCTGGCCCGCTGGGCGCAGGCTTCTACATCGTGGCCTTCAAGCTGATTAAGCAAAGAGCCACCACCTTTAGCGACTTTTTCCGGGGGTTCAACCATTTTCTGCCGCTATTCCTGGCTAGCCTGGTGACGGGCATTTTGACGGTGATTGGCTTTGCATTGCTGGTGATTCCAGGCATCTACCTGGCCGTCGCCTGGATATTTACAACGCCGTTCATCGTCGATCGCAAGTTTGACTTTTGGGACGCGATGGAGTCTAGCCGCAAAGTGATTTCTAGAAACTGGTTCTCCTGGTTTGTCTTCCTGATTGTGCTGGCTGTGCTGAATTTTGTTGGATTTCTGCTGTTTGGGGTTGGCGCGTTGGTGACGATTCCCCTGTCTGCCTGTGCGCTGGCGATCGCCTATCAGGAAGTGATGGGTCTTTCCAATACCGGTATTGCTGATGAAGGCGCGGGCATTACCGACAGTTTCTAGCAACCCGTTAGGGGTTTACGAGCTTTAGGATATAGAAGGTGACCGATTCGTCACCTTCTTTGCTGTGGTTGACTGTGAAATCTTCTAAACTCGCGTTCATGGTGGCTCTGGTTCCCCTGGCCGCCGCCTATTTTGGTTCGCTTTCGACGCTAGACAGTGCTTTTGTTGCCAAGAGCCTGCTGATCGTTCTGCCTGTGCAGGTGGGAGCCTGCGCCTATCTAGTCTATCGCTATTGGAGCGACAAGCTGCTCCGCTAAGTTAGCCTGGCTATTCCCATAGTTTGGCCCATAATTTGGCGCTGCTTGACCAAGCTTGCTTGAGTTTCTTCGTTTCTACTTCTTCGTTTCTACAAAGTTTCTGCCCATTAGCCGATGCAACTCATTCCTAAACCGCAAGCCCGCGCCGCACAACTCCCTGAGCGCCAAACCCTGACGCTGGATGTAGGCGGCATGAAGTGTGCGGGCTGCGTGAAGGCCGTGGAGACGGAACTGTTGCGGCAGCCGGGTGTGGTAGCGGCGACGGTGAACTTGGTGACGGAGATGGCGCTGGTGCAGGCAGAACCGGGAGTGGAGGGCGAAGCGCTGGCGATCGCCCTTACGGAGGCTGGGTTCCCTTCCCAACTGCGCGGCGATTCGGCGGCGAATGGGGCGACAGAAACGCCCGCCGAACGCCAGCAGCGCGAGACGCGAGAACGGATGGGGCAACTGGCGATCGCCTGCACGCTGTTATTTCTTTCGTTTTTGGGACACCTCAGCGCCTTTGGCATCACGTTGCCAGGGCTGAGCAACATCTGGTTTCATGCAGGGCTGGCGACGCTGGCGCTGCTGTTTCCAGGGCGCAGCATGGTGATCGACGGGTGGCGCGGGCTGCGACGCGGCGCACCAAATATGAATACGCTGGTCAGCTTGGGCACGCTGACGGCCTACAGCGTTAGCGTGGTGGCGCTGCTGGTTCCGGCGCTGGGCTGGGAGTGCTTTTTTGATGAACCCGTGATGCTGGTGGGCTTTATCTTGCTGGGACGCACGCTAGAACAGCAGGCCCGCAGCAAGGCAACTGCATCGTTGCAATCGCTGGCCGCAATGCAGCCCAGCACGTCCCGCCGGATTCCCGCTGCCACTGCTACGCTGACGGGCGAGGAGTCGGTGGCGCTGGCTACGGAGCAGGTGCGGGTAGGGGATTGGCTGCTGGTGCTGCCGGGTGAAAAAATTCCGGTGGATGGCGAGGTGACGGTCGGGCAAACGACAGTCGATGAGTCGATGCTGACGGGCGAATCGAGTCCGGTGCTAAAGCAGGCGGGCGATCGGGTGGCAGCGGGCACGGTGAACCAAACAGGGGCGATCGCCCTCCGCACCACGCGCACCGGAAAAGACACGACCCTGGCGCAAATCATCGCCTTGGTAGAAGCGGCCCAAACCCGCAAAGCGCCGATTCAGCGGCTGGCGGAT
>NZ_DVEA01000305.1:0-23900 GCF_015295965.1 Thermoleptolyngbya sp. M55_K2018_002 | reverse complement strand
TGTCCTGGTCATCGGGGTTGCGGCTGAGCTTGGCGGGGTCGAGCCGCAATCCCAAAAACTGGAACGGTTCGCAGGCGGCTTGCCAGATATTGGGCGCGTTTTCGCCGACACCAGCCGTGAACACGATCGCATCCAGTCCGCCCAGGCTCGCTAGCATACTGCCCATGAGCGACCGCAGGCGGTGAACGTAGACATCGATTGCGAGCTTCGCCCGCTCGTTGCCCTGGGCGATCGCCTCCAGCACCAGCCGCATGTCGTTTGACACGCCCGACACACCTTCCAGCCCCGACTCCCGGTTTAGCATAGTGTCTACCTGATCCGGCGTATAGCCCAGGTCGCGGATGAGGTACAGCAAAATGCCCGGATCGACCGAACCCGAACGGCTTCCCATCATCAGCCCCTCCAGCGGCGTGAAGCCCATTGTGGTATCCACACACTGGCCGTGGCTTACCGCCGACAGCGATGCGCCATTTCCCAGATGGCAGATCATCAGCCGCAGATCAGCCAGCGGCCGTCCCAGAAGTTGCGCTGCCCGCTGAGCGCAATAGCCGTGACTGGTGCCGTGAAAGCCGTAGCGCCGAATGCCCTGTGCTAGCCACCCGTAAGGCCCCGGATAGACGTAGGCCGCAGGCGGCAGTGTGCCGTGAAAGGCAGTGTCGAAGACGGCAACTTGGGGGATGCTGCTGCCCAAAATTTGCTCGATGGTTTCGATTCCTTCCAGATTGACGGGGTTGTGAACGGGGGCAAACTTGGCCAGACGGGCGATCGCCGCTTTCACCTCCGCCGTCACAAACACGCTGGCGCGATAGTCCTCCCCGCCATGCACCACGCGATGCCCTACCATGTCGATGTCACTGGGGCGATCGATGACCTTCGTGTCGCCGGTCCACAGGGTTTCCAACAGATGGGCGATCGCCTCAACCCGCGACGTGGTGGGATAGCTCTCCGTTTTCTTCACGCCTGTCGCCGTTTTCACCTTAATTTCTGCCACGCCTTCGGAGTGGGTCAGGTCGATTTGCGCCTCCCATAGCGGCTCCGGCGGATGCTCTGGCAGCGCCGCCTCCGGCAATTCGTACAGGCAGGACTTTTGGCTGCTGGAGCCAGCGTTCATGACCAAAATTTTCATAGCCACTTGCATTGAGAGGACAGGAGGCAACAGCGCTCACCCTCAGTTTGCCGGAAAGTGCCCAGACCTCAAGGTATGGGAGATGTCATCTCTGGAAAGTTTTGGGCAGGGAATAGGAATCAGGAAATTGCGGGGCAGTGATTTTCTGACCCTGCCGGAGCATCGCGTCATAGAATAGATAGAATGCATTCGCAGGATTCTTGCGAAGCTTTACTCATTGGGTGCGGCCCAACAGTCGGGGGTATGGCGGAATGGTAGACGCTGCGGACTTAAAATCCGTTGACCTTAACAGTCGTGTGGGTTCAAGTCCCACTACCCCCATTTAAAGAAAGAAGAGAGAAAAAAGAAGAAAGAAAAAAAAGCGAGAGAACTCCAGTCTTCCCTCTTCGTTCTTCGTTCTTCCCTCTTCCCTCTTCGTTCTTCCTTCTTCCCTCTTCTCTCGGGTTTTAGAATTTTGCTATTTCACGACTTTCAGCCGATTGCGGCGATCGCCCCCACTCCCCTTGCTGTGAAATCGCTGCGAGCACTGGCAGAGGGCGGTGAGGTGACGCTCTGGGTTCCGGCAGACCTGGCGACGGACGAGTTGCCCTGTGAGGTGTATCAAACCACGCTGCGGGAATTGGTCAACACGCTCTGGCAAACGCATCGGGCGCTGGTGTTTGGGCTGGCGACGGGGGCGGTGGTGCGGCTGATTGGCCCGCTGCTGCAAGATAAGACGACTGACCCGGCGGTGCTGGTGGTGGATGGCGCGGGCAAGGGGGTGATCAGCCTGTGCGGGGGGCATCAGGGCGGGGCCGATTGGCTGGCGCGGGCGATCGCCCTCCGGCTCAATGCCACTCCCATTCTGACGGGCGGGGCCAATGCTCTGGATTTGCCGGGAATCGATGTGCTGGGGGAACCGTTTGGCTGGCGCAAGGGCAGCGGCGACTGGACGGGGGTGAGTGGGGCGATCGCTCGTCAGCAGCCTGTGCAGGTGATTCAGGAAGCCGGGTCAACGCTGTGGCAAGACCATTTGCCGCCGGGTCATCCATTTATCTTTGGCTGGGACGACCCGACAGCGGCGCAGCCAAATCTGCCTAAACCCGCCGCCCGCGTGTGGATTAGCCCAATTCAGCGGCGCTTTGCGGATGGGGCAGAGGTTCCCTCTGACTGTCCTAAGGTGCAGTGGCATCCCCGTGTGCTGTGGGTGGGCCTGGGCTGCGAACGGGGTACGCCGCGAGGGGTAATCGAAGCTGCCGTTGCCGAGACGCTGCGGCGGCATCACCTGGCAGAGGGGGCGATCGCCGGCCTGGCCAGCCTCGACCTCAAGGCAGATGAGGCAGGACTGCTGGAATTTTGTGGCGATCGCCATCTCCCCCTGCTCACTTTCTCTGCCGAAACCCTCCGCGCCGTCCCCGTCCCCACCCCTTCCGCCGTCGTCGAGTCGGAAGTGGGCACGCCCAGCGTCGCCGAAGCCGCCGCGATTCTGGCGGCCAGCCGGACGTGCCAGCATGACCGTCAGCCCCAAACCTTTGCCCCCCTTCGCGTTTCCAAGCAAATCTTCCGCCTCCCCGACCATCCCGGCGCAGTGACCATTGCCGTGGCCCAGGCAGAGCAGGAATATACCGGGCGCACCGGAAGGCTGTGGCTGGTGGGCACGGGGCCGGGACGACTGGAGCAAATCACGCCTGCGGCCCAGGCGGCGATCGCCTCTGCGGATGTGGTGATTGGTTATTCGCTGTACATGAACCTGGTGGCGGCGCTGCTGCATCCGGGGCAAATCGTTGAGGCGCTGCCCATTACCCAGGAGCGGCAGCGGGCCGAGCGGGCGATCGCCCTGGCCCAGTGGGGGCTGACGGTGGCGGTCATTTCCTCCGGCGACTGCGGCATCTATGGCATGGCGGGGCTAGTGCTGGAACAACTCCAGGCCCAGGGCTGGGACGGCAAAACGCCCGCAGTTCAGGTGTTTCCTGGCATTTCGGCCTTGCAGGCAGCGGCATCGCGGGTGGGTGCGCCGCTGATGCACGACTTTTGCGCCATCAGCCTCAGCGACCTGCTCACGCCCTGGCCCATCGTCGAGCGGCGACTGACAGCGGCGGCTGCGGCCGATTTTGTGACTGCACTGTACAACCCCAAATCGCAAACGCGGACAGAGCAAATTGCGATCGCCCAGCGCATTTTTCTAGACCATCGCGCCGTCGATACGCCCGTGGCCCTGGTTCGCGCCGCCTATCGCAATGAAGAACAGATTACGCTGACCACCCTGGGGCAACTGCTCGACTGCCCCATCGACATGCTCACTACCGTCGTCATTGGCAACCAAAGCACCCGCTTCCATGAAGGCTGGATGATCACCCCACGAGGCTATTTGGGCTTTGAGAAGGGAACCTGAAAGCGCCTTGGGCGATCGCCTCAAGTTTTTCAGAAAACATCTGAATAATTGTTCATATGTTATTCTTGTTTTTAGAGACGCGCAGGGACACTGCCCTCGCTCAATCGCAAAACCTCGTTTGATAATTTGACTGATCACTTAACGAATCATTTGACGAAAGGAGAAACCCGGTCATGACTGCAACTGTGACTCAAATGAAATGTGCCTGTGAATCTTGCCTATGCATCGTCAGCCTGGAAGAGGCCATTCAAAAAGACGGCAAGTATTATTGCAGCGAAGCCTGTGCCGATGGACACCCCAACGGGCATGGCGACTGTGGCCACGCGGGCTGCGGCTGCTAGGCTGAGCTTGCCCTGATCTCAGTTTTCTGAGGCTTGGGGTTGCGAACTCGCTGCATCCGAATATTTGCGGAAACCGTCGTGCAGGCTGCTGTACGGCGGCTTTGTGTTAGAGCGAGAGGGACAAGCCGCGATCCAGAACCGGATTCGCTCTGGAGAGAGTTTTAAAGCTTTAGTAAAGAAAAGCAGGTTTCTGTAAATTTCGTCCGGCTAAAAACCGAGTTTTCCCGGAGATTGAACTGTCGTGGTGACAAACTCTCCAGGGTCGCTTATGAAGCCTGAACGACATATAAAACTCTGCTATTTGCTGTTTCGCGCTGGCATGATGGGCGATCGCCCGCGGGATTCGGGGTTCACGCTGATCGAGCTGCTGGTTGTTTTGGTCATTGCTGGCATCTTGTCGGCGATCGCCCTGCCCTCGTTTGTCAGCCAGGTCAACAATGCCCGCCATGCTGAGGCCCGCACCTACGTCGGCTCGATCAATCGGGCGCAGCAAGCCTATTTCCTGGAAAAAAGCGCGTTTGCCACGCTCTCACAATTGGAACTGAGTATTTCCAATTCCAAAAACTATATCTATAGCTCTGCACCCAACGGTAGCGGCATGGCATCCAAAGCCATCACCCTGGCCCTACCCGTTGGCCAGGCGCGGGGATTTGCAGGTAAAGTGTGGCTCATGCCCGACCTAGACGGAAACGCCAATACCGTCTCCAGTATTTGTGAAGGGCCGCCGGGTGAAATGCCCGACCTGGCCAGCCCGACCTGTGCAGGGTCATAAGGCTGAGGCCGAAGAACTGGATCGATTCTCGATTCTCGATTCTCGATTGGCGATTTTGGATTGCTAGGCGAGCGTCACAGGTCTCATTCATAGCGCCCCTGAGGAGAACGGGTTCACCCATTCCTCCAGTTTCAAGGCCCTTGTTTCAAGTCGCTTGCTCCAACGCTAACCCCCCTGCATAGGTGCTAGCCATAGAGATACTAGCCATACAGGGGGGGCTAGGTGGTAGCCAGTCCAGGTGTCCAAAAGCCGCAGCAAGCGGCGGGGCACTATTTCTTGGGAGACAGCAGCATGGTCATGTTGCGGCCTTCCTGCTTGGGTTCTTGCTGCACCTCGGCAACGGTTTGTAAATCGGTTGCCAGCTTCTTGAGCAGCGTTTCTGCGAGATCCTTGTGCTGAATCTCCCGACCCTGAAAGCGAATCGTCGCTTTTACCTTGTCGCCCGATTGCAAAAAGCGCTCTGCCCGATTGACGCACACACGATAGTCGTGTTCTTCAATCTTGTAGCGCATCTTCAGCTCTTTCACGTCGGACGTGTGCTGTTTTTTGCGGGCCTCGCGTGCCTTTTTTTCCTGCTCAAACTTGAACTTGCCATAGTCCATAATCCGACACACAGGCGGGTCGGCTTTATCGCTCAGCATCACTAGGTCAAGCTCTTTTTCTTCGGCCAGCTTGAGCGCGTCACGGGGGGTCATAATCCCCAACTGACCGCCATCAGTGTCAATGACTCGAATTTTTGGGAAACGAATGCGTTCGTTAATTGTGGGCAAATCGCGAGTGGGTTTGTTCAGCGCCATGGGCAAGTGAATTTTAAAGATGCTATCGACTCATCAGCTAAAGGTGGACATCCTCATAGTAAGTCGGGCGGCTTGGGGTGGAACCAGAAATTTATTAATTGTCACTGACTAAATCGTTGCAATTCGTTGCAAGGTGCAATTCATTGCAAAAAGAAGTCTGCTGCTACATTGCGGCTGGCCCACTGCCGACTCGTTTTCTCTATGGAGGGATTACCAGCATAACGCATCCCCCAGGCTCGACAAATTTCTGTTTGCAAAGTCTTTAGGTTGGGCAAAGTTCTGGAGCCGTCCAGCGGGAATTCTGAATGGAGGAATCATTTAGGACTGACGCAGTTAGGACTGATGCAGTTAGGACTGACGCAGTTGGACAATTTCTCGCGGGCGTAACTCGCGAGAAATTGTCCAAAATTCAAAGAGCCTAATTCAAAGAGCCTATTGCAAGTGCGTAAGTCCTGTCATTGTTGGGTCTGAACTCTTGGTTGAGTCCGAATGCTTGTGATTCCCGCGATTCTCGCTGAGATGGATGGATGAATTTGCTCCAGCCTTTGTTGAATTTGGTTTTGCAGCCCTGTTGTCTGATGTGCGGCCGCACAGATGGGCGATCGCCCGCGCCTCCGTTGTGCATTGACTGCGATCGCCGCCTGACGCACTGCCAAATGCCTCAGCCCACAACCGAATGGCGGCCGCCGCTGCCTGTGTTTTCCTGGGGCAAGTATCAGGGCACGCTCAAGCAGGCGATCGCCACGCTGAAATATAACCACCATCCCGAACTGGCGCGGCCGCTTGGTCATGCGATGGGTCGCGCCTGGCTGCATTCCGTACATGGAAAAACGCCGCTGATCGTGGTGCCGATTCCAATGCACGCCGACAAGCAAAAGCAGCGCGGGTTTAACCAAGCAGAACTGCTGGCTGCATCCTTTTGTCAGATCACCCGGCTGCCGCTGGAGCGTCGCGGGCTGGTGCGCGTGCGGGCGACGATCCCACAGTTTGGGCTGAGCGTGGAGGAGCGATCGCAAAATGTGGCTGCTGCGTTTCAGGTGGGCCCTGCTTTTGGGCGATCGCCCCGCCGCCCGGTGCTGCTGCTCGACGATATCTACACCACCGGAGCCACGGCGCGGAACGCTGCTGCCTGCCTGGAAGCACGAGGCATTCGCGTGTATGGGCTGGTGGCGCTGGCTTCTCCGCGATTTGGCGACGACTGATATCTTTGGATTTGCAATTTTGGTTGGGCAGTCAAGCGTTTGCAAGGTTCCCAGCAATGCTGGAAATATTGGCGATTTGACAATTTTTGACAATTTGACAATTTTTTAGGGTTTGGACAGCCAACTCAACGCGATGTAAGACTTTCCATCATTTCATGGGTAGCCTTGTTATGTAAGAGAGATGAGATCAGTCGAGATTCAGACTCACTTTTCCTCCTGAACCTGACCTCTAACCCCTGCAATAAAATAGACGAATCCTTTGAATTCCCGTGAGCTGCCGCAATGGTGACTGATCGCTGGCTCCACCTACCTTCAAGCGCTGAGCTGCCCTGCTCAGACGATACGCCCGTGGATAACGAAGATCAGAATCTCATTCCCAATATCCTGCTGTTTTTGCTCAAGTTCATTTGGGCAGAGCGGAACGACTGGTTCTTTGGGGTAGATATGGGGGTCTACCACACGACTGGGGTTTCGCCGCTGGTGCCCGTCGTACCGGACGGGTTTCTCAGCCTCGGCGTGGAACGCCATAAAGCGGGGGAATCTCGCAAAAGCTATGTGGTGTGGGAAGAGGCAGGCGTTGTCCCGATGCTGGTGCTGGAGGTGGTGTCGCTGACTCCAGGTGGAGAATACGATGCGAAAATGGCGACCTATGCCCGGTTGGGCGTGTTGTATTACGTCATTTATAACCCCCAATACTGGCGACGCGACCAGCACCAGCCGTTTGAGGTGTATAAATTGCAGGACGGCGCTTATCAGTTGCAAATTGGTGAACCCTACTGGATGCCGGAGGTGGGGTTGGGAATAGGCCGCAGCCCTTACCAGGATGGAACGGTCGTGCGGGAAGCGCTGTATTGGTATAGCGAACAGGGAAGACGGTATCTAACCCCAGAGGAACAATTGGAACGCTATCGCCAGCGGTTTGGCGAGTTGCCAGACGAATAGAAGCTGCAAGACGGTCGCCCATCTGAGAGAATTGCTCGTCGTCTACCCTTCTCATTCACCCAATATTCACTGAATACTTCACTGAATACTATGTCCACCGATACTGAAGTAGAGCTAGAGCGACTTTTGCAAGCCCGCAACCAATACCCTGATCGCGCGGCTGACATCGATGCCCAGATTCGCGCCCGGTTTATGGAAACCCACGCGATTTTGGTGCTGGATTCTTCTGGGTTTTCGCGCTTGTCGCAGGAGCAGGGTATTATTGCCGCGCTGGCTGAAATTGAGCGGATGCGCGGCGTGGTTGCGCCGATTGTGGAATCGTACCAAGGCAGCCCGTTTAAGCTAGAGGCGGATAATGTGTATGCGGTGTTCCCGAGTGTGGAGAGGGCGATCGCCGCGTCTCGTGAAATGATGCGCCAGCTTGCCCTGATTAACAAACACGTCAGCATTGGCATCGGCTACGGCGACCTGATCATGATCTCCGATGGGTCGTGCTATCAAGATGTCTACGGCGAAGAGATGAACCTCGCTTCCAAGCTAGGCGAAGACCTGGCAGAAACCGATGAGGTGCTGCTTACCGAAGCCGCCGTTCACCAACTCTGCACCGAGCGCCCCAGAGAACACCTGCCCGTTTCACCACCCATCGCAATGACCATCTCCAACCTCACGCTCCAGGTTTATCGCCTTACCCCAAATCCCTAATCCCTTGCCACCGCTGCCCAGACTAAAGCAACTTCGTATTGTTGAAACATCGAATCTGCACTAACCAGCATCAGATCTTCTAGCTGTGCTTGGGCAATTAGCATTCGGCCAAACGAATCACGATGATGAAGCGGCAGCATGGATGCCTGCACCGCATGGGCGGCTGTAATTTCTAATCTAATGACCTTGCTCCAAGCTGAGTCATGCGTGTAGAGACATAATCACCAACAGGCTCTGGTAGCAGCAGCTTGCCGATGGAAACCTTAGTGCCCATTTCCCACACACTGGCGAATGAGAACCATAATTCGAACCATAATTCATTGTCCTCATTCGCGATGTGTTCAATCACGGTTTCACTTAGTTTTTCGGGTTGAGCAAACCACCATAACCAGCATTGAGTATCTAATAAAAGCCTCACTCTGCCCCGCCCTCGAAAGCGGCTAAGATACCTTCTGGTAGAGGAGCATTAAAGTCATCTGGCATCGTCAATATCCCCCGATCTTGCCCTAAACTAGACCGTTGATTCAAAGTTGTTTGAAAGGGAACTAGCTTTGCTACGGGAACGCCCCGGTTCGCGATCACAATTTCTTCCCCCTGCTCTACCCGAGCCAGCAGCCGAGAAAGATTTGTCTTAGCCTGATGAATATTGACAGTTTCCATGCATATAAAGAACTAAGTCTATAGACTAAGTTTAGTTTGCCACCGCCTTAACCTTAAACCATCCTTCAAAATGCCTCGCTCCAAATCCGATCTGCCCAGCAAACTCTGTCCGGTATGCCAGCGGCCGTTTACATGGCGCAAAAAGTGGGAAGATTGCTGGGATGAGGTCAAGTATTGCTCCGAACGCTGCCGTCGTCGTCGCGCTCAGGCGAAATCGGGGGATGACGAAACGCCGCAGCGTCGGCAGTAGCGTTTTGCGGGCTTCATTCACTGTGGACTACTGGAGAAGGGCTTTCTATGCTGATGGGTCAGGTTCAACCCAAGCTGATCATTCATGGCGGGGCGGGCAGTTCGCTCCGGAGTAAGGGTGGGGCGGATGCCGTGCGGCTGTCGCTTTACCGGGTGATCGAAGAAGTGTATGGAATACTGCTGGCGGGAGCGAGTGCCCAAGCAGCAGTGGTGCGCGGCTGCCAGATGCTAGAGGACGATCCCCGGTTCAACGCGGGTACGGGGTCGGTGCTGCAATCGGACGGGCAAATTCGCATGAGCGCATCGCTGATGAATGGCTCGGCGCAGCGGTTTAGCGGCGTGATCAACACTTCGCGGGTGCAGCACCCGATTGATTTGGCGCTGTTTTTGCAGGATGGGAGCGATCGCGTTTTATCCGACTATGGTTCCCTGGAACTGATGCGGGAACTGGGCGTGCCGTCCTACGACCCGCTGACGGAAATTCGCCTGAAGGAATGGATTCAGGAGCGCGACCATAATTTTTCTAAAGAAATGGCGGGCGTGGTGGCCGAAAAAGAGCTAGTGTCGGAGGCGGGGCGCGGCACGATTGGTGTGGTGGCGCTGGATGGCGAAGGTCAGCTTGCGGTAGGTACGTCTACGGGCGGCAAAGGCTTTGAGCGGATTGGGCGAGTCAGCGATTCCGCGATGCCAGCGGGCAACTACGCCACCCACCACGCGGCTGTAAGCTGCACAGGCATTGGCGAAGACATTATCGACGAGTGTCTGGCGGCGCGGATCGTGGTGCGCGTGATTGATGGGCAAACGCTGCTGCAAGCCTTTGAGCGGTCGTTTATCGAGGCGGAGCAAAATCGGCGCGATTTTGGGGCTATTGGGCTAGACCGCACGGGGGCGATCGCCTGGGGCAAGACCTGTCCTACCCTGCTGGCGGCCTATCATGACGGCACGCGCATGGGCGATACGCTCGATCTGCCCGAAGAGATGGTGACGGGTGGCATCGCGTCGCCTGCCCACGCCTAGCAGGAGGTGGCTGGTGTACCTGCTGATTCCTGCCGCTGGCTCTGGCAAACGCATGGGCGCAAGCCGAAACAAGCTGCTGCTGCCGCTGTTTGGCAAACCGATCATTGCCTGGACGCTGCTGGCGGCTAAAGCTGCGCCGTCGATTCACTGGATCGGCATCGTCGCCCAGCCCGAAGAGTGGCAAGACTTTCGGGACATTGCCGCAGGGCTGGGCATGGGGCGGACGGTGCGCCTGATTCCTGGTGGCAAAACCCGGCAAGAGTCAGTCTATAACGGCTTGCAAGAGCTTCCTGCTGTTGCGGAGCGGGTGCTGATCCACGACGGGGCGCGGTGTTTGGCTACGCCGGAATTGTTTGATCGATGCAGCGAGGCGCTGCTGCACTGCGCGGGTCTAATCGCTGCGATTCCCGTCAAAGACACGATCAAGATCGTTGCGCCGGGAACCGAAATTATCCAGTCCACACCCGATCGCAGTCAACTCTGGGCCGCCCAAACGCCCCAGGGGTTTGATGTGGAAACGCTGAAACGCTGCCACGAGACGGGTCGTGAGATGGGCTGGGAAGTGACCGACGACGCGGCGCTATTTGAACACTGCGGGCTGGCGGTGCGGATTGTGCAGGGCGAAGAGACGAACCTGAAGGTGACGACTCCGGTGGATCTGGCGATCGCCGAATTTATCCTGCGCGATCGCCAAAAGCCTGCCAATTCGTGAGCTTAAGTTACTCCAGCCTACAACGGCTACTATCGCCACTTGCGCCGTAATGCTGCTTTCAGCATTTCCAGGGTTACGCACAGACCTGCCGCAAAATCTACAGCCCCATCCACTCGATCGGCGGCATCTGGTCAAACGCCTGACGCAGCGAAATCTCCCACTGCTTGCGGATTTCTACCAGATAGGGATCGTCCTGCCCTAGCCGGAGGCGATCGCCAACCTTAAAAGAATCCGTCCGATACATCACCAAATCGATCGGCGGGCCGACGGAAATATTCGACTTCATGGTGGAATCGATCGACAGCAGCGCGCACTTAGCCGCGTCCTCTACACTGGTATCGTAAGTAAGGATGCGATCCAAAATCGGCTTGCCATACTTCGTTTCACCAATTTGCAAAAACGGGGTTTCAGGCGTGGCCTGGATGCAGTTGCCCTGGCGATAAATCAGATAAAGCTCTGGCGGCTCGCCCTGAAACTGTCCCGCTAGCAGGCAGTTGCAGGAAAAGTCGATCTTGTCGCGCTCCAGCCAGGGGCGTTCTCGCTCCTGAATATGACGAATCTTTTCACCCACATAGCAGGCCGCATCATACAGCGTGGGCAGCGTGTGGAAGCTCTCGCACTCGCCCAGTTTCAGGTCGCGGTTGAGCATATTCACCACGGCTTGGGTAATGGCCAGGTTGCCAGAGGTGCAGAGCAAAATCACCCGCTGTCCGGGTTCCGAAAAATCGAACAGCTTCTGATAGGTGGAAATGTAGTCCACGCCTGCGTTTGTACGCGAATCTGCTGCCACCACAAAGCCGGATTGGGTGACAATGCCGAGGCAGTAGGTCATGGGGTAAGGAATGTTGAAGCTAAAACACTAGGACTGACTCAGCGTATCAGAAAGGTAGTCCGCTGTGGTTTCTAGCAGGGCGATCGCATTTTCGTACATCATGCGCGTCGGGCCCAGCATTCCCAAACTGCCGACGGGCACACTGCCCCGATGGTAGGTGGTAGAAATCAGCGTGCAGCCGCGCATCGGCTCTAGCGGGTTTTCGGAACCGATGCGAACCATCACGCGGCGATCGCCCCCATCCGAATCAGCCTCAAAAATCAGCGGCCAGAGCTGGTCTTGCTCTGCCTCCAGCACATGCAAAATCGTTTGTACCTGGTGTAGTTCGGAAAACTCCGGATGTCGCCGCAGCACCTCGGCTACGCCGCTGATGAAAATTTGGGTAGACACAGGCGACTGGGTGCGCCGCTCCAAGTCTGCCAGCGACCCCCGCAGCACGTTGGCATATTGCTCAAATTCGCGCCCCAATTCTGACCAGTCCAGCGAGGCCACATCACTGAGCGATCGCCCCTTTAAATGAGCATTCAAAAAGTTCGACAAAACCTGTAGCTCCCGCTCCAGCAGTTCTGGATCATCTGGAGATTGGGCAGAATCGGCAGGCGCTTTGGGCAGATCCACCACCACCGACTGCGTTTTGTAAGAATCCAGCACCACAATCAGCATCAGCCGCCCCGGATCAATCTGCACCAGTTGCAAATGGCGCACCTGAGCCACTGTGCTTTGGGGCATCGTCACCAGCGCAATATAGCCGCTGAGCGTCGAGAGAATCTGCGCTGCGCCATGCAGCACGGCTTCCAGGCTCCAGCCTTCAACATCCAACTGCTGCGCCAGCGCCCGATCGACCCGGCGGGCGGCCTCCTCCGATGGGATCATTAGCTGATCTACATACACCCGATAGCCCGAATCGGACGGCACGCGCCCCGCTGAGGTGTGGGGCTGATAGAGCAGACCCTCGCGCTCCAGATAGCCCATCACATTGCGAATCGTCGCCGAACTGACGCGGGGGGTAAATTCTTCTACCAGCGCTTCAGACCCGACAGGACGAGCCGTGACAATGTACTGACGCACCGTAGCGCTGAGTACCTGCTGCTGGCGGTTATTAAGCTTGACTGGAGTAGCCATCTCAGCCTGATTTCTTATGGATTTCTTAACGTATTGATGTGATCGTAATTTAGCGCCTCCGAGATTGTCTATGCGTAGCCAGACACACTAAGCCAGAGATCCGCAGAAGAAAAGGCAGAAGCGGGAAGGAATCCCCAAAGATCTGACAAAAACAAAATTGCCTCTCGACGGTGTGGCACAATACCTGTCTAATTGGGCCCCAGAATCCATCCTTTAAAGCGCAATGTGCAACTTTCAAGCCCTCATCCCCCAACCCCTTCTCCCGACCTGGGAGAAGGGGAGCAAGAGAGGCTTGAAGCTCCTCCCCCGCTCTGGGAGAGGGTCTGAATCCTTCGGCATACCAGAAAAGCGTGAGGGGGATCGGTAAAGTTGCACATCCCGTTCTTTATCTCAAGGTTGCTGAGGCCGTCTGGGTTGGCCGATTTATTGCTTTGCGACTCCAAACCTCTTCTGAACTTCTTCCCAATATTGCTCTAAGTGCTTATGTCTACCCCTTATCCCCGCGATCTGGTCGGCTATGGCCGCCACACGCCCGATCCACGCTGGCCCAATCAGGCCCGTGTGGCGGTGCAGTTTGTAATTAATTACGAAGAGGGCGGCGAAAACTGCATCCTGCACGGCGATGCGGCATCGGAAGCGTTTTTATCAGAAATTGTGGGTGCGTCGCCGCTGCTGGGGGTGCGCCATATGAATATGGAATCGATTTATGAATATGGCAGTCGGGCGGGTTTTTGGCGGCTGCATCGGCTGTTTACCCAGCGGCAACTGCCCGTGACGGTCTATGGCATTGCGATGGCGCTGGACCGTAATCCAGAGGCAGCGGCGGCAATGGTGGAAGCCGGATGGGAAATTGCCAGCCACGGCTATCGATGGATCGACTATCAATATGTCAGTGAAGAGGTAGAGCGGGAGCATATCCAAAAGGCGATCGCCATCCAGACCCAGGTCACAGGCAGCCGGCCCCTCGGCTTTTATCAGGGGCGCATGAGTCCCAACACGCGGCGACTGGTGGTGGAAGAGGGGGGCTTTCTCTACGATGCCGACAGCTATGCCGACGATTTGCCCTATTGGGTGCATGACTATGGTCGCCCCCACTTGGTGATTCCCTATACCCTCGACAACAACGACATGCGGTTTGCCACTGCCCAGGGTTTTAACTCTGGCGATCAGTTTTTTGCCTACCTGCGCGATGCCTTCGATGTGCTGTATGCCGAGGGAGCCGATGCGCCCAAGATGATGAGCATTGGTCTACACTGTCGGCTGGTGGGCCGCCCCGGCCGCGCCGCCGCCCTGGCCCGCTTCCTTGACTATGTGATGCAGCATGATCGGGTGTGGGTCTGTCGCCGGATTGATATTGCGCGGCACTGGCACGAGCATCATGCGCCCATTTCTCTGTAAACCGATCTCTGTAAACCGCTCTCTATGCAAACCTGTTCCTGGATAAACCTGTTTCTGGGTAAAACGGTTGCAGAGTTAACAGCTTGTCTCCAGGTATAAGCAATTCCGGGTTGAAGTTGAGTTTTTCATTACGAATCCAATTCGACCTGAGGGGCGATCGCGGTTGCAGGGCAAAAGTTTTCCCGTAGTATCAGAAATAGGGTTAGCCCGTAGGCAATTATTGCTATCGGATTCTAGAACTGGGCGACCCCCTACTGCCGTTTCAAGTATTTTGAGAGGACTGTTGCATGGCAACCTACAAGGTTACGCTGATCAACGAAGCCGAAGGGCTGAATACCACGATCGAAGTGCCCGATGATGAATACATCCTCGATGCGGCGGAAGAGCAAGGCATCGACCTGCCCTACTCCTGCCGTGCGGGTGCTTGCTCGACCTGCGCTGGAAAAATCAAAGAAGGCACCGTAGACCAGTCTGACCAGTCCTTCCTGGACGACGACCAAATCGAAGCAGGCTACGTGCTGACCTGCGTTGCCTACCCCACGTCTGACGTGGTGATTCTGACCCATCAGGAAGAAGAACTGTACTAAGCTGCTGGCTGTTTTTGAATTGGTTTTTGAACTTAAAACGGGCTGTCTTTTCGAGCAATTAGCTCTGTGAAAAGGCGGCCCTTTTGGTTTTAATTGGGCGGGGCTGACGGTTTAACTTCGGAACTAGAGTTGTCAAAACGAACTCATGACGAGTATGATTTAGAAAGATCGTATCGAGAAGGTTGTATTCAGGACGTTTCAGGATCACTGGGTCAGGATTACTGGGGGCGATCGCCCTTCCCAGCCTGCCTGCCAGCACCGACTGCCTGCCAGCCACGACTGCCTGCCAGCCACGCAATGAAGCCGTTTCTGGTCGGTCAACCGACGCGAGGTAGAGCCGTAACCCCTAGCAAACGTCTCTTTGGAAGGATGAAGATTTCATGAAAGTGCTAGAAACTAGAATCAACTGAAGATTTTGGAGCAGTGCGATTAGATTGTGAGTGTGCTGGCTCTGGGTAGTTGATCTGTTATTTGGAGGGGTTCTTCATGGAGAAGATGTCTCTGTGGCCCTGGGCTGCCGCCGGACTGCTCTGTGTCGCTTTATCAGCGACTGGCTAAGGGTTATGGCTAATTGCTTGAGTTGCTGAACGTTTGGACTGAATTTGGATAATCGTTAACTAGCGAGGTTTTCGTATGACAACGACACTAGAGGCTCGTCAAACTGCTTTGGTCAAAGCGCTGAACCGCGAACAAGCGAATACGCTGGTCGCCTACTTGAACTACAAGAAGTATCACTGGATGACCTACGGACCGCTGTTCCGTGACCTGCATCTGCTGTTTGAAGAACATGGCAACGAGATTTTTGCCATGCTAGACGAGCTGGCCGAGCGGAGCCTGATGCTGGATGGCACGCCGATTGCCGACCCCGCAGACTATCTGCCTGCCGCCACTGTGAAGCCGTCTAAGGGCAAGCTGAAGGTGCGGGAGATGGTGGAAGAGGCGATCGCCACTCACGAACATATCATCACGGAAATGCATGAGGATGCTGAACTAGCGGATGATGCGGGCGATATTGGCACTGCCGACTTGCTGACCCGTCTGGTGCAGGTTCACCAAAAGCATCGCTGGTTCCTGAAGGAGATCTTGAAGCAGGGCGATGGCCTGCTGGATAACTAAGCTAGATCTGCTTTTGGTTGACTTTTGATTGTTGACTTTTGATTAGTGCGATCGCCCAGATAGCTTGCCAAGCAGCAGGTTCGTCTGGGCGATCGCGCTTTTTTGCGAACTCTTGTGCGCCTTTTTCTCGCATTTCTACGGAGGGCGATCGGATCTTTTTTGAAAAAAGGGCGATCGCCTCCGAAATTCTACGAAGCCCTGGTGAAGTTAATCCCTGCGAGGCACGATAGCTTCGCAGCATACACAGCCGTTACGTTTTCGATACGCATACCTTACGCATACCTTACGCATATCTTACGCATGGGCTACGCATAAGCCGCGTACTGTCTACGCAACGTCAAACTTACCCATACAAAAGTACCCATACATAGGATAAGGAGTCTGCACCTTATGGTGACTATTCAAGAAAAGCGCGAATTGGTGAACCAAACCCGCGAAACCAACCGTGCCGTTCAGGTTTACGACTATGCCGACCTCAGTGGCGTGGCGATCAACCTGCCTTCTAGTCAGCGCGTGAAGCTGACGGGGATCGTCGGCGACGGACGGGCCCAAATCAAAGAGCCTGTGATTGGCTGGGTCAACGCGACTTTCCTCAGAGTCCCCACCGAGATCCGCAAGGGCGCACGCTATCGGGTTCGGATGACCAGCGCACCCAACGGGCTGCTGGCCTACTGGGAGCCTGGCAAAGCCCAAAACGATGGCCCCGCAGGTGGCGCAACGGTATTCCTGACGGAGCCGCAGGATAGCTACGTCGAGGGCGGCCGCAGGTTTGTTCGCGTGTTTTATACGGGCAAAGCCAATAATGAGCGCATTGGCTATGTCTCTCAGGGGCCCATCGGCAGCACCCTGGGACAGCCCAACAGCAACTTTGAGGGGCCGCTGTAGGCGATCGCCTTTGCCCATCAAAGTTTGCTCTGAAGTTCAACTGATTTAACTCATCCAGTTCGGTAGCGCCGTTGGGTCTTGCTCTCTCAGACTCCGACGGCGCTTTCTTTTGGAACTGATGCAGTTGGAAGAATCTCTCGCCCGATTAAACCTGAAATTTAATGAACTCGCGTCAATTTACGTGATGGATTCCTCACTTGTGGGAGATTCGGCGCTATAGTCAGGCGGGGGAGAATGGTATAGGGTTTAGATCAAGTAGCATGGCACGCAAGCGAGTTAAGCCGCAAAGACGTTTTACTGCGTCGAGTGGGGCATGGGAGAAAAGCAATATGGACAACCAGACCGACACGAAAACCACCTCCACCCTGGAGCGAACCGACGCATCAGCACCGGACTCTGTGGCTGAAAAAGGCGCTGAGACGGCGAGTGCTGAGACGGCGAGTGCTGAGATGGAGAGTGCTGAGATGGAGCGTGGGGCGATCGCCCCTCAACCTGCCCCTGAACCTACTCCGGAACCTGCCCCTGAACCTGCCCCTGAACCTGCTCCCGATGCAGTGCCCGATCTGCAAGCCGCCCTGGAAACCTCGCAGGCCAACGAAGCCATTCTCCAGCGCAAGATCGAAGCCCTAGAGGCCGAGCTAGCCGCCCAGCAGGCTCAGATCGACCAGCTCAAGGCAGAAGCCACTGCTGCCGCCCAACTCAAGACTGAACTGGATGAAACCAAGCGCGTCATCGTGCAACTGACAGAGCTAAACGCCAAACTCAGCGAAGAAGCCAAAGCTGCTGCTGCTCCCCAGCCCCTTGCCGCCGCCGCCCAGCCCTCGCCTCAATCCGCTCCCAAACCTGCCGAACAATCTGCGCCCACTCCTCCGGCTTCTGCCCCCCGCAAAGAGGTGCATCCGGGACACGAGCCGTCGCAAACCTCCCAGCTAGAGCTACGGCGCACGCTGCAATCGCCCCCGCCGCTGCCCGGCCCCGTCGCTCCATCTATCAGCAATGACGAAATTGGCTGGGTGGACTAGAACCCAGCGGTTAGCGACGAAGGCGGATTGGCCTGCCCTACTGCATTCGGTCAATGGTGCGGTACTGAATTGCTTCGGCAACGTGAGCAGTTTGCAACCCCTCTTCGCCCGCCAGATCGGCAATCGTGCGGGCGACCTTGAGGATGCGATCGGTGGCGCGGGCCGATAGCCCCAGCTTGCGAATCGCCCCTTCCAGCAGGGCTTGTGTGGTGTCGTCCAACTGACACCATCTCCGCAGGTGGCGGCTCTGCATCTCAGCATTGCAGCGCAGCCCTTGGCTCTGGAGCCGTGCTTGGGAGCGACTTCGCGCCTGCTGCACCCGCTGGCGCACCGTCTGAGAATCTTCGCCTTTAGGCTGCTGGATCATTTCTTCTGGCTTTAGTCGATTCACCGCCACTTGCAGGTCAATCCGATCCATCAGCGGCCCCGACAGCTTGGCCCAATACTGCTCGCGGCCGCGGGGAGAGCAAGTACAGGCCTGCACCGTGTCGCCAAAATAGCCGCAGGGGCAGGGGTTGGTGCTGGCAACCAGGGTGAACTGGGCAGGAAAGGCGACGGACTGGCGCGTGCGGGAGATGGTGACGCAGCCATCCTCAAGCGGCTGTCGCAGAAATTCGAGGACATCCCGCTTAAATTCTGTGAGTTCATCGAGAAACAATACCCCCCGGTGGGCGAGGGAAATTTCACCAGGGCGAGGAAAGCTGCCGCCGCCGACCAGCGACGGGCCTGAGGCGGAGTGATGAGGGCTGCGGAAGGGGCGATCGCACACCAGGCTGCCTCTTTCCTTCAGCAGGCCGGCGACGGAGTGGATTTGCGTCACCTCCAGCGCTTCCTCAAAGCTCAGCGGCGGCAAAATGCCGGGAAGCCGTCGGGCCAGCATGGTTTTGCCGCTACCCGGCGGGCCCACGAATACCAGATTATGCCCCCCAGCGGCGGCGATTTCTAGGGCGCGGCGGGCCTGGGCCTGACCTTTCACGTCTTTGAGGTCTAGACCCGTAAAGGGCGATCGCGCGAGTTCTTCCGTCGCATTCACCTGGAGCGGCTGGTAGCGGTCGGGATGGTTTAGAAAGTCTGCCACCTCCGACAAATGCTGGAAGCCGTATACGTCGATGCCCTGCACCAGAGCGGCTTCGCGGGCATTGTCGGCGGGCACCACGATGCCGCGCATTCCCAGTTGCTTGGCCGTGGCGGCGATCGCCAGCACCCCTGCCACGGCCCGCAGCGACCCATCCAGCGACACCTCTCCCAGCAGGATAAACTGCTCCAACAACTGCACATTCACCTGCTCTGAGGCCGCCAAAATGCCCATGCTAATCGGCAAATCGAAGCTGGGCCCCTCTTTTCGCAAATCTGCCGGGGTTAGGTTAATCACCACCCGCCGCATCGGAAAAGCATAGCCTGCGTTTTTCAGTGCCGCCTTAACGCGCTCTTTGGACTCCTGCACGGCCGTATCGGGTAGCCCCACCACCACAATCGCAGGCAGCCCCCCAGCGATATCCACCTCCACGCCTACCTTCATCGCGTCGATGCCAATCAGCGAAGCGCTCCAAACTCTTGCTAGCATGATCCACCCTGTTGTCTCCAGTCCTCAGAATTCCCGAAAGGGTAGGTTGGGGAACAGGGGTTATGACTCCGCAGCGCCAGCGCTAGAGAGGTTGGGGGTTGCCCAGCGCTGAGTCTTTTGGCTGGGGTAGTCGTCTTCCTTCAGTCCCAATTTGCCAAGCCCACGATCTAGATAAAATCGCTGGAAGCTCTGCAAACTCTTGGACGCGGAATCCAAGATCGCCCATCTAAAATCCAAAATCGATCCAACGGCGGGTTGTTTATGATGGTTGAGACGTGCCCTCTGAGAAATGCTTTCTCTCCGATTTCCTATGAGCCGCTCTGTTCGATTGTCCAAGCGTTTTCAATCCAAGCGTTTTCAATCCAAGCGTTTCCAACCTGCTGCGTCGTCCTCCTCGCTGCCGTGGTATGGGCTGGGGCTGGTGGGCATTTTTGGGGTGTCGCTGGCGCTGCGGCTGTGGGGGCTGGGGCGGTTCAATACGCTGGTGTTTGACGAGGTGTATTACGCTAAGTTTGCGGCGGCGTTTTTGCAGGGACAGCAGGAGTTTGGCGGCCACCCGCCCCTCAGCACGTACCTGATCGCGGGCGGCATCTGGCTGTCGGAGCAACTGGGCTGGGGCGGCCCAGAAACCTACAACGGCCTCAGCGGGCTGTATGTTTCAACCATTAGCTATCGCTGGCTGAATGCCGTGACGGGAGCCGTGATTCCGCTGGTGTTGGGGGCGATCGCCCATCTGCTGACGGGGCGAAAGGCGATCGCCCTGCTGACAGCGCTGTTGGCAGCCTGCGAAGGGTTTTTGCTGGTCGAATCGCGCTATGCGTTGAATAATGTCTATCTAATCTTATTTGGGCTATTGGGCTGGTGGTGTTTGCTGCGATCGCTCCACAGGCTGCATTCCGCCAACAAACTCACCCCCGTCGTCTGGCTGAATCTGGTGCTGGCGGGCATGGGCTTCGGCGCGTCAGTGGGGATCAAGTGGAACGGCGTGGCGTTTTTGGCGGGGGCGTATCTGCTGTGGATAGTGGCATGGGGAATGCAGCGGTTGCAGCAGCGCGGATTGCCCAGCCTGCCCTTTGCCTCGCCGCTGTCGAGCCTGTCTCGCTTAAATGTGGGCGTGTGGGCGCTGAGCATGGCGGGAATTCCTTTTCTGACCTATTACCTGAGCTGGCTGCCCTATATTCAACTCGACCCCAGCACCAGCTTTGCAGGCTGGCAAAACCGCATTTTGGACTACCACAGCCGCGTCGGTGGCATGGACGCTCACCCTTACTGTTCGCCCTGGTATACCTGGCCGCTGATGCTGCGTCCGGTTGCCTACTTTTACAAAACAGCGGCTCCGGGCGATCCCGTCCCTGTGGTCGGGCCCGACGTGCCCACGGCGGCTGGAGACGTGATTTACGACGTTCATGCGATGGGCACGCCGACCCTGTGGTGGCTCTCGACGCTGGCTGTGGCGCTGCTGGCGGGTGCGGTGGGCTACTGGCTGTGGCACTGGGGGCGATCGCTCTGGGCTGCCCGGTCGGGACAGACCGAACCGCTCCTGCTGCCACCAGCGACGCAAGGATATCTCAGCGCTGCGGCGTTTGTGGTGGGCAACTGGGCCGTGCAATGGCTGATGTGGATGCGGGTCACGCGCTGCACGTTTCTTTACCACTACATGAGCGCGGAACTGTTCGCAGTGCTGGGGCTGGCGCTGGTGCTGGATCGCTGGCTGCGGAATGCTCAGTCTGGGTCGCGTTGGCTGGCGTGGGGGGCGATCGCCCTCGTGCTTCTCGGCTTTATCTTCTGGATGCCATTGTTTCTAGGACTGCCCCTCTCTGCGGACGGGCTACAGCTACGCCGCTGGCTGCCGTCATGGATTTGAAACTAAACGCTCTGCCCCTCTTCCCTCTTCGTTCTTTGTTCTTCGTTCTTCGTTCTTCCCTCTTCATTCTTCTTCTGTACCTCTGATAAACAGAGCGCGAAACACAGGTTCCCGTCGAGCAAGGGTGGACGACTCGCGCTCGGTGGCAACGGGCAGCGGGTTGTCGGGGAGCCATTCGGCCGATTGGCGCTGAAATGCGGAATGTTCCTGAAAGCGATCGCACATTTCTGCCGCCACCGCTTCAACATCCGATTGCAGAAACACCACACCGCCGGAGGGCATATGGTTCGCCAGCGTTCGCACCATGCTGGGCTGCACAACGCGCCGCTTTTGGTGTCGCTTTTTGAACCAGGGGTCGGGGAACTGGATGCTGACGCGCTGGAGGCTGCTGGGTGGGAGCGATCGTAGCAGGGGTTCCAGCGAGTTGCTGGCGTTGCAAAAGAGATAGTGCAGGTTTCCCAACGCCTCCTCGTCGCGCCATTTCAGCGCTTGCTCGACCAGCGGCTCACGAATCTCTAGCCCCAGGAAATTCCAGTCTGGCTCGATTTGCGCCATTTTTAGCAAAAACACGCCCCGCCCACAGCCAATGTCCAGATGCAGCGGTCGAGCTGGGTGAGTGAAGACTTGCGACCAGTTTGGCGGCTGGATGGGCTGCTGGTACTTTTGGCTGAGCGGGTTGACGTGCTGGCGAACGCGGACAACGGGCATGGGAAAGGATGCCGATTTTGGATTTTGGGATTTTGGATTTTAGAGTTTGGGCGGCGGCGGGGTGAGGGATTGAGCAGGGATTGAGCAACGATATACGCCTTATACGCCTGCACGGCCGATGGCCAGCGCGGCGACCAGCATTCCCAACACCAAAAATGGCTGGGCGCTGGCTTGATATTTCACGTCGTTTTCCAGCGGGTCGCGCAGGAAGTACATATCCTGAAACACGATTTGCGGAATCACCAACAGAATCAGCAGCACGGCGTAGAGATTTTGCCCGATGCTCATCAGGTACGCCGCGATGCCGCCCTGAAACACGTCAATCATCAGGACGCAAATCCACGCTGCTGTGCCGATGCCAAACATCACGGGCAGCGACTTTAGCCCAAGCTGGCGATCGCCCTCCACGCTTTTGAAATCGTTGACCACGGCGATGCCCAAGCCTGCCAGACTATAGAACAGCGTCAGCACCATCACCGTCGGCGACAGGTCTCCAAATAGCGCCTGACCCGCCCACCAGGGTAGCGCGATATAGCTAGCCCCCAGCGCGTAGTTGCCCAGCCAGCCGTTTTTCTTTAGCTTCAGCGGTGGCGCGGAGTAGATGTAGCTGAGGAAGGAGCCAAAGAGGGCGATCGCCGTGATTTGCGGAAACTCGTGCCCGGCCCATTGGTCGAGTGCGTAGGCGATCGCCAGCCCCGCAAACAGCAGAATCAAAATCTGCGCTTTTACCTGCGGCACTGAAATCGCGCCAGAGGGAATCGGACGGTAGGGTTCGTTAATCGCGTCGATGTCGCGGTCGTAGTAGTCATTAATGGTTTGCGTGTAGCCTGCCAGCAGCGGCCCCGACAGCAGCATACAGGCCGCCGAAATCAGCACATTCTCCAGCGTCCAGGTATAGTTGCCCGACGCGGCCGCACCGCACACCACACCCCAGATCAGCGGAATCCAGGTAATCGGCTTCATCAACTGGAGGCGGATCTTCCAGATATTCGTCTCGCCCGACTTTGCGCCCTTCATGCCCAAAAGCTGACGCGCCGCCGAACCCGCCTCGCTGGCGACTTCTGATGCACCGTTCAATGCCCCATCTGCTGCTGCTTCCATCGGCGACATCGAGGACTCAGATTCGGGAATCGAAGAAGGGGTTGTGGACTCGGACATAAAGGTTTATGGGTTAGGGATTCAGAGGTCAGAATTCGGGAAGCGGGCTGCAAAACTGGCATCCTGCACCCGATACTTTACCCGACACTTCATAATATTGCGTTTAGATTGCGTTTAGTTCACCGATTGGGCGTTGTCAGGTGGCCCATCGTCTCCATCGTCTATTGTGAAGCTATCCCTGCCGCTTTGCCAGCGCTCTGCCGAAATTTTGCCTGCCGACTCTCATCTCTCAACCCCTCACCCCTCAAACCCTCAACCCATGCAGTCTGAACGTTCCACCCCAAGGGCGATCGCCCCTGCTGCGTTCACCGTCCACCTGCCCCCGTCGCTGCCCATGACCGACGAGCAGTTTTTTGAGTTTTGCCAGGTCAATCGCGACTTGCGAATCGAACAAAATGCAGATGGAGATCTAGTGATTATGTCGCCTGTTGGTTCTGGCACTGGCAATCGCGAAGCAGGCATTATTGGTCAGCTTTATGTTTGGAACGAGCAAACTGGGCAGGGCGTTGTGTTTAGCTCCAGCGCGGGGTTCAAGCTGTCTACCGGGGCAAAGCGATCGCCCGATGCGGCGTGGATTCGGCTCGATCGGTGGAACGCGCTGACTCCAGAACAGCAGGAGCAGTTTGCGCCAATCTGTCCCGATGTGGTGATTGAGCTGCGATCGCCCAGCGACAGCCTGGAAACCTTGCAGACCAAGATGCGCGAATATCAGCAGGAACCGGGCTTTCAGTTAGGCTGGCTGCTGGATCGGGG
>NZ_DVEA01000269.1:0-23982 GCF_015295965.1 Thermoleptolyngbya sp. M55_K2018_002 | reverse complement strand
TCGGGCAAAACTGGAGCCGCCGCAGGAGCCGCACTGGGAACTGCACTGGGAACTGCATTGGGAACCGCCGCAGGAGCCGCATCCAGGGGCGGAATCGTCACCGTGACCGGCCGCCCGTCTGGCGCGGAGGGCGGCAAGGTTGCGGGAATCTGCCATGCGCCAGAAGCGCTGCTACTAGGCGGCGTGGGAATCGAAACCGCGCTGGGCGCAGTCGCCCCTGGTGGCGTGGTTTGCAGGGTCGCTGGCATGGTTTGCAGCGCCGCCGCGGGTGAACTAGCGGGTGGTGCTGTCGCCGGGGCTGTGGGCGGAATCTCAACAGGCACAGGCGGGGCGCTTGGCAACGGCGTTTCAACTGGCAGCTCGTTGCGACGAATTCGCACGGTGGTATTGCTGCCCGATAGCTCAGGCGGAATCGGAGAGGACTGGGACGGCGTTATGGCAATGACGGGCGGCGGCGCGGGCTGGGGAAGGGCTGATGCAGGCGGGGAAACTGGTGGTTGAATCGGTTCAGACGGAGCCGCTGGCTGGGGCACGACTGGCGAAACTGGCGGCGCAGCGGAAAGCCCAAACGGTTCCGCAGGCGGGATAGACGGCGCAACGGGCTGAGTTGCAGGGGGCGTTGCCCCCACCAGCACCGGACGCAGCACCCAGCGGCTCTGTCCGCTGGACGCAGGGCCCACCTGCTGAAGCTGCACCTGCTCCGGCGCAAGGGTGGCATCGGGCGACAGTTCCATCACAATTCGCGTTAGCCCAGGCTGAAACTGGCTCACGCGCACCTGCCGCACTGCGCCGCCATAGACCTGCCCGGCCGATACCGCCCCCACATCGGTATTGGGCAGATCCATGACAATTCGCGTCGGCTGCGCCAGCAAAAACGTGCGTGGCGTAACGCCTGCGGGAACCGTGACTTCTAGCTGCGTGCTGGCGGGGTCAAACTGCCACTGGGTCAGGGTAGAAGCCTGGGCAGGCGCAGCGGCGGTGGTGGAAACAAGGGTGGCGATCGCCCCCAGGCTAATCATGGCAGGGTTCGCCACCATCGCCGCCAGGCCTAAACTTGCCCCCCATCGCCGCAGTCGAGTGCTGCTCAACCGTTCATTCAGACTTTGGTTCCGCCTTCCGTTCCGCTTGCCATTCCGCCGTGTTGCCTGTTGCATAATCCTAAAACCTGACTGGCCTAACCCGCCGCGCAGCCCAAAGCATAACCCAACTTCCCTGAAACAGACCCAAACGCTGCGTGTAGCGGCTTACGAAGATTTTAACCGCTTGGTCTGGTGTCAAGTCTAATGAACCTGCGCCAATTTCTCAACTTTTTTTCGGTTGCGCCTCGATGGAGATGATTTTGGAGGAGAATGCCCCGCTTCGTGCAGCTTTTATAGGCGACATAGACGACTTAGAGGGTGTTTGAAAAGGTATCGCCTGTAATGTTAAGTACTCAGAGATCCCCCTAGCCCCCCTAAAAAAGGGGGGAAACCGCCTTAAAGTCCCCCTTTTTAAGGGGGATTCAGGGGGATCTTGCACGCTTTGCTACAAACAGTAGGACTTTTCAAACATTCTCTTAGAAAAGCCCAAGTTCAGGGTGCATCCCACTTGTGGAACCCTCACCCTAAATCCTTCTCCCGCTTTGGGAGAGGGACTTCCAATCCGGCTCTCCTTCTTCCGCTTTGGGAGAAGGGGCTGGGGGATGAGGGCGAACTTGCAGAACTGGGATGTGCCCCAAGTTTAGGACACCAGACAAATCGCAGTTCACCCGATCGCCCGTGGCAGCAAGCCCCGATCGCCTAGTAAGATGGTTCAGAATGATAACCATTCTCAAATCGGCTTCGCCCCAGATCGATTGGGCAAAACCGAGATGAAATCAGCGCTCCATCAGGAGGTGTCTTTTGCAAGAGGTTGTGTTGGCCGTAGAGCGGCTAACGGTGTATCGAGAATCCTATGCGGCGGTGCAGGAGGTGTCCTTTGTGCTGGAGGCGGGCACCGACACGGCGATCGTTGGCCCAAACGGTGCAGGCAAAAGCACGCTGGTGCAGGCGATTTTGGGGATTTTGCCGCGTCAGGCTGGGCATGTGCAGTGTTTGGGACATCCGCTCAGCCCGTCGGGCAAGTTGCCCATGAGTGTGCGGCGACGAATTGCCTACCTGCCGCAAAATCTGCTGTTTGACCGCCGCATTCCCATGACCGTGAGCGAATTGGTGGGGTTGGGCTGGGACGCGCTGGGTATGCAGTGGCCGTGGGCAGGTGGGGGCGATCGCCATCGGGCCGTGCTGGATGCGCTGGAGCGAGTCGGCGCAAGCCATCTGCGCCATCAGCCCATCAGCGGCCTCTCCGATGGCGAAACCAAGCGGGTGCTGCTGGCCTATTGTCTGGTGCGTCCCCGGCGGCTGCTGATCCTCGATGAGGCTCCGGCGGGGCTGGACGTGCGCGGCGAGTCAGAGTTCTATCGCCTGCTCAACCAGCTCAAACAAGAGCAGGGCTGGGCGATTTTGCAAATTTCTCACGATTTGGAAATGGTGCGCCGACACTGCGATCGCGTGCTTTGCCTAAACCGTCGTCTACTGTGTCAGGGCGTTCCCGAAGTCGCCCTGGCTCCCGAAAACCTGGCCGCTGCCTACGGCTCAGAATTCGTGCAATATCGACACACGCACTAGCATCACCCATTCGCCTTATGTCTCTGCAAGCCGATTTAATTCGCGTGATTGAGCTATTTCAGTTCCCCTTTATGCAGCGGGCGCTGATGGGCGGCGTGCTGACGGGGCTGATGGGCGGCCTGTTGGGCAGCTTTACGATCCTGAGACAGCTTTCGTTCTTCAGCGATGCCCTGGGCCATTCCACCCTGCTGGGCATTAGCCTGGGCGTGCTAATGGGTATTAGCCCGTCGATTGTGTTGCTGCCGTCAGCAGTTTTGTTTGCACTGGGTGTGAATTACTTGCTGCAACGCACTCGCCTGTGGACAGACGCGCTGCTGAACATGATCTATTCTTCATCGCTGGCGATCGCCGTTATTATCCTCAGTTTTGTGGATTCCTACAAAGGCGGTCTCAACAATCTCCTATTTGGGGACATTTTGGCTATTCAGTATTCTGACTTGTGGACGAGCGGCATTCTGCTTTGCATCTGTGTTCTATTCGTCAGCCTGTCGCTGCGGACACAAATGCTGATGACGCTGAATGAATCGCTGGCGATCGCCCGTGGGGTATCTGTTGAGGTTCACCGCACGGCGTTTATCGTGCTGCTATCGCTCGTCGTTGGGGTGTCGATCAAGGCGATTGGGGCGCTGTTGGTGAGCGCGTTTGTGGTGATTCCTGCCTGCGCGTCGCGACTGCTGAGCCGCACCTTTGGTCAGTATGTGCTGCTGTCGGCCGCGCTTGGAGCCGTCAGCGCCTTGGTGGGCATTGGGCTATCGGCCTGGTTTAACCTGCCGTCTGGGCCCAGCATCGTTGTGACGCAGTTGGTAATCTTTTTGGGGGCGATCGCCTTCTCCCAACTTCAGCCCACGTCCGCCCGCACCTGAACAGCTCCTTGCTGAGCCAAATCTTTGGCCCGCCGATGGTTCAGTCTACTCGATACACTCGATACGTTTAGGACTTACGCAGTTGGACAATTTCTCGCGGACGCAGCCCGCGAGAAATTGTCTAAAGTCCAGAGAGCTTACCGCAAGTACGTAAGTCCTGACGTTATTCATCGTTACTCGAAAAAAGAAGACCTGTAGGAGACGCGCCCCTCTCGATCAATTGAGATATATCGCCGCTTTTGAAGCTCATAGACGATGAGTTCCTTATCTACCTCGGAGATGCCCCCCTGGAACTGAAACATCGCCCCAATCGAGTTCAGTAACGTAGTCTTTTTGGTCGGCTTGGACTTGAGTAGCCGTTCCGCAACGTACTGGATCGTTTCTGGGTCGTGGGCCCGAGATTCTTTTTGATCGGGATGTGCTTCTTCCTCTTCTTTGCGAGCTAGCTGAATGAGATGCTGAGCCAGCCGGAACTTTTCCCGATACGTCAGTTCCTCACAAATATCCAATATTTCGTTGTAGGCTTCACTGTTCATCTCAGGCTTTGTCCGTCTCAGTCTTGATTCAGTGTACGTGTGTCGAATATCTATTCTCTCTAATGGAGCTACGAGTGCAACAGGTGTCAGCCCCGCAGACGCTTGACTGGCAATCCAAAATTGCAAATCGAAAATCGATAAACGCCAAAGGCAGGAGGTAGTCTACCACGCGGCCAGAAAGCAGCTAGAAAGCGGCAGCAAGTACCGCTTTCTAAAGATACGTCAGATACGTTAAAAATATGCTGGTTTCGCCTCAGCGGAGGGCGCTGCTGCTCTTCCCAGCGGGTTGTAGTTCTGCTGTGCGTACCGACAGCGTGCGGGTCAGATCGCCGCGCTTCACGGTGATCTGGAGTGGCTTGCCCAGTTCACTATTTTCCACAAGGGTTTGCAACTGGTCGGCACGGGTAATGGCTTGCCCATTGACCTGCGTAATCACGTCGCCGCGACGGATGCCGCCCTTGGCAGCGGGGGAATCGGGCACAATCCCCATCACCAGCGCCCCGTTCACCTCTGGCAAAATCAGGGTCGCGTTGGGGTCTTCGTTGTTGTCTCGCGCTTGTTCTGGAGTCAGCGTGGCAATTTGCACGCCCAGGTAAGGGTGCTGCACAGACTCGCCGCGAGCCAGTCGGGTGGAAATGTCCTTGGCTTTGTTAATCGGGATCGCAAAGCCGATGCCCATTGCATTGGCGCGGATGGCGGTGTTGATGCCAATTACTTCGCCCTTCTCGTTGAGCAGGGGACCGCCAGAGTTGCCGGGGTTAATCGCGGCATCGGTTTGAATAAAGTCCAGGCGCTTGTCGGGAATGCCCACGTCAGCACTGGAGCGGTTGAGCGTGCTGACGATGCCCAAGGTGACGGTGTTATCCAGTCCCAGGGGATTGCCAACGGCGATCGCCCAGTCTCCCACCTGCACCGCGTCCGAGTCGCCCAGCGTTGCCACCGGAAGGCGATCGCTCGTGTTGATCTTCACCACTGCCAGGTCGGTCACTTCGTCTACGCCGCGCACCTCGCCATCAAACTGACGGCCGTCCTTCAGGCGCACCGTCACCCGGTCGGCATCGTCCACCACATGGGCATTGGTCAAGATCGTGCCATCGGCGCTGATGATAAATCCCGACCCCTGTCCGCGCAGCCGCTCCTCATAGCGACCGCCGGGGGGCATCATGCCATCGCCAAAAAACTGGCGGAAAAAGGGATCGTTGAACATTGGGTCTACGTTTCGGGAAACCGTGCGCTCCGTGTCAATCCGCACGACCGCCGGCCCGACCCGGTTCACCGCTGCTGCCACAAAGCTGCTCCCGCGCGCTGCCCCCACGGGCACATCAGCCGACGCGGCCGGAGTGGTCAGCGGATTTAGCAACAGCAGCCCACACAAAAACACCCTCATCAGCCGCGCCACAACCCGACGCAGCGCTTGTAACTTCAGCCCATTCATGAACCTGTCCCGTTGCATGGCAATTTCTCGTCTCGCGCAATAACTCTGAGCGTGCCGGAACGCCCTTGATGCATACAGCGCTCCATCCCATATCTTAGCGATCGCCCTTCGCCAGCGACAGTCCAGCGGCGGTACGGTTTTCAGGACTGGGCTAAGATGAAGGCAGTTCGGGTAGCCGATGGGCTGCCCCCTCCCCTGCTCTGTGGTAGCTAATGTGTACACGCATCTCGATTTTTTGCGTAAGGCTCTGAAAGATCCCCCTAAATCCCCTTTAAGAAGGGGGACTTCCGATCCAGTTCTCTCTGCTGCGGGTCACTCTGGCTCCAGTTCCCCCTTAAGAAGGGGGACTTCCGATCCAGTTTTCTCTGCTGCGGGTCACTCTGGGCCCGGTTCCCCCCTTGTTTAAGGGGGGTTTGGGGGGATTACAGCACTGCCGCTCAAGCGTGAAGACTTGCGTGTACACAGTGGTTGTCAGTGATTGTCAGTGAGTGTCGTAGCACCGTCCGTTTTGTACCTTTCTTGCCCCTATCATGACCGCCCCCAAGCTTTCGCAAAACAGCCCTGAGCATTCCCACCCGCAGTCTGATGCGGAACACCTGCATACCGACCCTGCCACGCCCGAACGCGCCCACATCCACAGCGAGGAATCGCTCCGGCAAATCCTTAATCGGCTGTCTCGGATCGAGGGTCATATTCGCGGCATCAAGCTGATGGTGCAAGAAAGCCGCCCTTGTCCTGATGTGCTGGTGCAAATTGCTGCTGTGCGGGGAGCGCTGGATCGCGTGGCGCGGGTCATCCTGGACGAACACCTGACCGAATGCGTCGGCCGCGCTGCTCAGGATGGCAACATTGAGCAAGAATTGGAAGCCCTGAAAGCCGCGCTGGATCGGTTTTTGCCGTAGATTCTGGCTCCGGTAATTGCTCTGGGTTTTGGTCTGGGTTTGGGTGACTGTTCTGGTGACGGTCTCAGTTCCCGGCAATCGCCAGTTCCTCTCTCAGCATCTCCTCGTAGATATCGGGCAGCGAGGCGCTCATGGAATTGGTTTCGATGCCGTAGCCCAGGCTGGTCCAAGTGGGAGAAAGGATATACAGCACCTCCTCAATGGCCCCATCGCGCAGCAGTTGGGCCAGGTCTACGCCCCAGGCCTGGGGGTCGCTGAGCCAGGCATAGACCACGGCATCCTGATATTCTGGCTCAAAGCTGTAGCTGCGCCAGCGCCACAGGCCAGACGGGTTGGGGTGATAGGTCTGGGCCTGCTCTAGCCAGGTGGAGGTGATGAACTGGTAGCGGCCCGCAGCCGTGGTGCAATCGCCCAGATTGGGCCCCGCGACGATGGGAACGCAGCGATCGGGATGCTGGGAAAAATCCTCGAAGCGATCGCCCCCATAAATCAGCGAATAGGGCCGCGGATCGTTGGACTCGCTGGCAGAAATCGTCCGCATTAGCGCTCGAATGTAGGGATCGCCACCCTTCATCCGCAGGGGAATCGGCGTGACGCTGCCGACGGGTTCTCCACTCCGCGGCAGAGACCCGTCCCAGCCCATCACTTTTTCCACGACAGGCAGCGCCATCAGCGCCAGCGCCCCCACCAGCAAAATGCGGGTCACGGCGCTGCGCTTGGACGGCAGTGGCTTGGGGGATGAGGTTGGAGAAGGAGGAATCAGAGTCACGAGTTGGCAAGAAGGTTCAGCATTGTGGAGTACCCAGTGGAGTACCCAGTGGAGTAACCCAGTGGAGTACCCAGTGAACGACCCAGCCTGGATTTAGGCGATCGCCCCAAACAGTTCACCATAGGAACGGGCAGGGGCATCGGGACGGGCCACCACTTCCACAATCTTATTGCGGGCTTCCGGTAAGGTTAGCGCTTCTACACAGACTTCCGCCACCTTTTTGCGGGGAATGCGCCCGTCAAACAGCGTATCTGCGCCCTGCATCACCACCGCATCGGGCAGGTCGTCTTCTAGCAGCCCACCGGGCCGCACGATCGTATAGGTCAAACCGCTCTGCTGAAGGTATTCCTCCGCCTGCTTCTTCCACACCAGGATCAGCCAGAACAGGTTAAGCGGATGAAATAGCTTGGATACGCAGAGCGACGACACCAGAACAACGTGCTGAATGCCCTGCGCTTTGCAGGCATCCACCAGATTCTTTGTGCCTTCCAGGTCTGTTTTGTAAGGGCCCGTTGGGTCGAAGCTGGGGGCGGCTCCGGTGGCGCAAAGCACGACAGTACAATCGGCGATCGCCGCCTTGAGGCTTTCCGGTTGCAGCACATCGCCCACTACCAACTCGGCAGCCGGGGGCAACACTTCGCGCCCCCGTTCCAAATTTCGCACCACCGCCCGCACAGGAATCTCTCGCCGCACCAGTTCTTCCACAATGCGTCGCCCCGTGCGCCCCGTTGCGCCTACCACACAAGCCTTCATCGCGATTCCTCCTGAATTTCAAGCCCTGAATTTCAAGCTTGTTCTGCCCGTTCCCGTAGCAGAACCTCCCAAATCCTACCCCAGCCCGCCCGCATTCCAGGTCGGGAAATCTCGCTCTGAACTGTGCAGCTACCCGATGTTAAATAAAAACCAGGGGTTTGTCTTTGAGCGGGGCAAAGGCATCGGCATCGAAACGGTAGAGGCTGGCGGGTCGGCCCGCGCCCCGCGACACCTTGATTCCTGTATCAGCCAAAAATCCCAGCTTCAGCAGGCGCGATCGAAAGTTGGAATAGTCTGAAAAATTTTCGCCCAGCACGGTGGTATAAAGCTGGTACAGATCGCCGAGGGTAAACAGTTCGGGCAGCACCTCAAAGGCGATGGGGCTATATTCCAGCTTGTTTCGCAGGCGGCGATAGCCATACTGCAAAATTTCCTGATGGTCAAACGCTAGGTCAGGCAACTGGTTCATGGGATACCAGGCGATGCCGCTGACCCCATCGGCAATCAGTTCTGCATCTGCCAGCCGCACCAGCGCAAAGTAGCTCACCGACAGATAGCGCACGCCGTAGCGGTTTGGCGCTTCTCGCGGATCGCGCTGGGGGCCGCCAAAGGTATATAGCTGTTCCAGGTACAGGTTATTGACCCGAATCTTTTCAGACAGCACGCGATAGGCCGCGTCCTCCAGCGATTCGCCCTGGCGCACGAGCGTCCCCGGCAGCGACCAATAGCCCAGGTAGGGGTCGTTGTCGCGCATGACCAGCAGCACCAGCAGCCGATTCTGTTCCGTATCGACAGAAAAGATGACGTTATCCACGCCCACTTTGAAGTCTGCTAGCTGGTGTGGAGTGGAGTCACTAGGCTTGCGGGAGTGTCGTCCTGGCATGAGGTGTAGAGGCGCTGTTGGTGAATATATGCCTCGATGGGAGGAATGAGCAGGTGCGGGTCTTTGTCGGTGCGGTAGGCGGTGGACGAGGCGGGAATGCCTTCGTGGGGGGCGATCGCCACCGTTGCCCCCAGTTTCCGCAGCGGCTCCAGATCCGCCTCTTGCAGGGGATAGCCCGGTCGGGGCACCACCAGCAGCCGCACCGCCTGCAACAGCGCCTCCACCTGATACCACTTGGGCAACTGCGCCACCAAGTCAGACCCTACCACCAGCGTAAACGTCGCCCGCTTCCATCGCCTCCGTGCCCGATTCACCGTCACCAGCGCTCGCGGATGGCTGAGGTCAGGATAGACGTGCAAATTCCGGCGAGGGGGGTGAATCGCCGCCACCATGAGCCGCAGCATGGCCGTGCGATGTTCCAGTGGCGTTTGGTGCAGCTTGAACGGGTTGTCCGAAGCCCACACTGCCACCTCATCAAACTGATCCGCCAGCCATACCAGAATATCCTGGTGGGCGCGGGTTGGTGGGTCGGCGCTGGTTCCAAAAAGGGCGATGTGCATATCAGGGGCAAGGGGCTAAGGGTTAGGCGTGAAGGATTGATTTGAGCGTTGTCTTTTCTGCATGACCCGGCCTGAGCATCAGCGATTAATCGACGGTTATCCCATCAGCCGCGCCTGCGTCTCTTCGGTCAGGCTGTGCAGCGCGGGCGTGATTTCTGGCGTGTAGGGGTCGATGCAGATGACCTGACGGAGGGTGGAGGGGAGGGCGGCAACGTTGGCGCGGGTGCGCTGGGCGATCGCCTCTAGGGGTTCGGAGTGAGAAAGGCGCTGACCCTGCTTCATCACCTGTTGCAGCAGCGGTTGGGCGCTGGGGTGCGATTCGGTGCAGAGGCCGAGGCGATCGCCCCCAAAGCGTCCATCCTGCAACAAGCGAAACACCTGCTTGCGACCGGGGTAGGTGGCTTTGCCGCTGGAGCCTTTCAGGGTCGGGATGTTGTCGATTTCGACGAGCTTATACACGCCGTTGACCGGAGAACCCGTGACCAGTTTCGTACCAAAGCCATAGCCGTCGATGGAGGCTCCCGCCTGTTGCAGCCGCTCGACTTCGTACTCATCCAGGTCGCCACTGGCAAAGATGGGAACACCGGGAAGGAGCGATCGCACGGATTTCGACAGTTCCACCAGATCTCCAGAATCCAGCCGCACGCCGCCCAACTCCAGCCCTTCCAGTTTCATCCGCTCGGCTAGCCGGGCCGCCGCCTCCTCAGAATCGTAGGTATCGATCAGCAGCGGTGCTTTGGGAAAGTAGCGATGAAATGCGGTGAACGCATCCTGCTCACTGCCTTCCAGCGCTTCCAGCGCCATCACCAGTGCGTGAGCCATCGTGCCGCTGGGCTTGCGTCCCAGTTGCAGCGCCGCCAGCACGTTTGAGGTCGCGTCTAACCCCGCCGCCAGAGCCGCCCGCGCCGCCCAGATCGAAGCCTGGGGACTAAAGGCCCGCCGTGTGCCAAATTCCAGCAGCGTTGCTTCGGGGCCCGCCAGATCTCGCAGCCGCGCCGCCCGCGTCGCGATCAGGGTTTGATAGTTCAGCGTGTTCAGCAGGTAGGTTTCCACCAGTTGCGCCTGCCAGAGGGGGGCTTCGATCCGCAGCATTGGCTCATGGGCAAACACGACCGTCCCCTCCGGCACAGCCCACACGTCGCCGCCAAAGCGCCCGGTTTCCAAAATGTCCCAAAACGCAGCGGGTGCATGGTCAAACAGTCCGGTAGCCCTCAGTGCGTCAAGCTGGGACGTGCTAAATTTCAACTGTTGCAGGTAATCCAGGGCTTGTTCCAGCCCCATTGCCACCAGATAGCCAAAGCTCTGGGGCAGCCGCCGCACAAATAGCTCGAAGCTGGCGGGTCGCAGTGCTAGGTCTTCGCCGACGTAGCAAGCCGCCATTGTGAGCTGGTAGAGATCGGTCAGCAATCCGTAGTCTGCGGGCGTAATGTTCAGCGCAGAGGCAGCCATAAACCAGGTTGGCGAGTGAGAGAGGAGTAAGCTTCAGCCATCATTTAGTCAATATCAGCCACCATTAGCCGTCATTGACGATTAAAGATGATTGAAGATGACCGGACTTACGCACTTGTAATGGGTTTCCTGGGTTTCGGACGATTTCTCGCGGGCGCAGCCCCCGAGAAGTCATCCAACAGCGTAAGTCCTAGATGGTTGAGATTATAGTAACTTCAACCATAAATGTCTATGGCTAACTCAGGTTGTATTGGAAGAAATGATCGCCAGAGCGATTAATAGACGGTCAGGCTGTGCCCAGTTTTACTAAAAAAAACCAAAACTTCTGACAGAACTTTCATGAAGGTTGCGTTGGAACGCTTCTTAGAAATCTTAAGCATTTTCGCCTAGACTGGTCTTCTCACCTGCGGCTAGTGTTGAAACCAAGCCCCGCTGTTTGGTGAGCGTCTGCTCCAAGTCTGGGGAGACTCTCTGGGGCGATCGCCCTTACCTGCCTGCCTCCTGGGATTTACAACGCCGCACCTGCCCTATGGACATTTCCGTTCTCACGCAAACATTTCTGGCAATCTTTGTGCTAGCCGATCCGCTGGGCAATGCGCCGATCGTCGTGCTGCTTACCAAGGGCATGGATCTCGACCAAAAAAACCGCGTGGTCGATCGCGCCACGCTGGTCGCCACCCTGATTTTGCTGGGTTTTGCCTTTGTTGGTCAGCCGATTCTCACCTATTTGCACATCAGCACAGCCTCGCTGAAGGTGGCGGGCGGGCTATTGCTGCTACTCGTGGCGCTGGATATGTTGCAGGGAGAAATTAACACCTATGAGGCGGAGCAAGAGCGCGACGTGGCGATTACGCCGCTGGCACTGCCGCTGCTGGCGGGCCCTGGTGCGCTCACCACTGTCACGCTGCTCATGGCTGATCGTCCTACGGCTCGCCTGAGCGTGGTGCTGGGGATCGTATTATCGATGTTTGTGACCTGGATCATCGTGCGCCAGTCTACCCGCATTGAAAAATGGCTGGGCGAAACCGGAACCACCATCGCCGCAAAGCTTCTGGGCTTTATCCTAGCAGCGCTGGCAGTAGAAATTGGCAGCGCGGGAATTCGAGAACTATTTTTGTCCTAAAGGTTGTCCAGCAGGGTTGGGGTGGGCGTGATGGCGTTTTGATGCGTTGGGGAGAGTTGATGGTGGGATGATGAGATCAAGAGGTGTTGAAGGATTGGAATGAGACAACCTTGGGCTGTATTTAAGCTCATTCCTCATCCCCAGACCTCACATCTGTTCCCCTGCCAGATTTCCAGCCATGCGCCGCCTCCTACCGCTGCTCCTCCTCTGCCTCTGCCTGACGGGCTGCATTCAATACGACGTGGGCATTACCTACGACAGCCAGACCCACGGAGAACTGGTGCAGCGGATTCGGCTGGATGGGCAGATTCCGGCGGCGCGGCAATCGACGGCGCGGGCATGGCTGGATGGACTGGAGCGACAGGCGCGGAAACTGGGCGGCAAGGTGCGCCACCCATCGAAGCAGGAGTCGCTGATTACCATTCCGTTTAATAATGGCAAAGACTTAGCTGCAAAGTTCAACCGCTTTTTTAACCCGTCTGCGGAGGAGCGGCGGCAGCTTTGGGGGCCAGATCTGGCAGAACTACCTGCGATCGCCGCTCAGATGAGTGTCCGTGAAACGAACCTGCTGCTGGTGCAGCGCAATCGGCTGAGTTTAGATTTGGACTTGCGATCGCTCGCCGTTCGTGCAGCCGACGGCAGCCTGCTAGTGTCGCCCGGCAGTCTGCTGGATATCGATTTCAAGCTCAACACGCCTTGGGGAGTGCGGCGCGTGGACAGCACCCCAGCACCGGATCTGGGCGATCGCGGAGCGTTTCCGAAGGAAAATCGCCAACTTGCCTGGGCGCTGCAACCCGGCGAACTGAATCATTTAGAAGCAGTGTTTTGGGTGCCTAGCCCGCTCGGTCTGGGAACTGTGGCGATCGCCGTGATTGTTGGCATTGGCGCGCTGATTAAAGCGCTGCTAGAGAGGGATGGAGGGGTGGGGTGACGGGGGAGGGACGGAAAAAATGAAGAACGAAGAACGAAGAACGAAAAACGAAAAATGAAAAATGCAACCTCTTCTCTCTTCGTTCTTCCCTCTTCGTTCTTCCCTCTTCGTTCTTCCCTCTTCCCTCCTAACTTCCAACCTCTGGCTCTCGCTCCGTCCGAATCCACTGGGTTTGGCGATTGGTAACGAAGCCAAAGTAGCGGGGAATTTTGCGAAGCACGTAGAGCGGAATACTGAGCAAGGCGCTGGCGGGGATCAGATTCGTGCCGAAGCGAACCCACGCGCCGGAAATTGCGCCTAGCAGCAGGCAGCCCTGAGCCAGCAGCAGCGCCGCAGGTAGGGCAGATGCGCCCAACAGCAGGGCGATCGCTGCCAGACCCAAAGCCATTGCCCACAGCATCACCAGCAGCGACAGGGGCGGCACGGCCAGATCGAGGGCGATCGCCAGCAGGTCAACGCGACCCCGCCGCAGCGCTTCGCCCAATAAACGGGGAACCTGAGTCATCAGCGTGTGCAGATGGCCATGCTCCCAGCGGGTGCGCTGCTGGTCGGCGGCGGTTCGGCGGGCGGGCAATAGCCCCATCACGTAGGCGGTGGCGCAAAACAGGGGCGGATGGTCGGCGATCGCCAAGTCCAGCCCAAGCTGCATATCTTCCACAATGTTGCCGCTGGCCAGGGACACCTGCCGAATCACGTCCCAGGGAAAGGCCATGCCCGTGCCCGTCAGCAGCGACGGTAGCCCCAGGCGGGATAGCCCCAGCAGGCGCACCTGATTTTTTACCAGAAACGCCAGGGAGGACACGGCGCTGGCGGCACTGGGGCGGGGCGGCGTTTCCATTAAATAAACTGCCTGCACCGGGCGATGGGTTGCCGCCGATAGGCTGGCGATATCGGACAGTGCGCCAGCGTTCATCCAGCAGTCTGCATCGGCCATTACCACCACCTCTGGCGGGTTTTTGGCAAGATGACGCAGCCCAAAATCCAGCGCATAGCCCTTGCCGCGATGGTCGGGATCACGCCGCTCGACCACCTCCGCTCCGGCCGCAAAGGCCACTGCTGCCGTATCGTCGGTGCAGTTGTCGGCCACCACCAGCAGGCGATCGCCCGCCTGGAGTTGCGGCAAAATCGTGGCGATCGCCGCGCCAATGCCCGCTGCTTCGTTGTGAGCAGGCATCAGCACCGCCGTCCGGGGATGCACTCTGCGGCCGCGCATTCTAGGCGCAGGCAGCGGCAGTAGCGCCATCGCACATTCCACAAACAGTACCAGTACGGGCACCAGCAGCAGCCCCGCAAGACCCATTAGCAAAAAATTAAGCAACAGCATACGGCTTCGCCTTCAGCAACCAACTTGAGACGCGCAAATCAAGACACATAAACCAGCGCTCTCTTAGTGTGGGTGGAGAAGGGCAGCGGCTAACTCCGAAAACTCACGCAATTTGCCGACAGGAAAAGCTCGTTGAGAAAGTGCATACCTGTACACCCCTCTACAAGAAGGTGTGAATAGCTGATGTTCAGCTAAGTGGGTTCAGCAAAGCATAATCCGCGATTTGCAAAATCCTGCAATGTAGATTGCATAAAAGCGCAATTCTTCAGTCGCAAAGCCGCAGGTTCAATGACCCGTTTTGCTCTGCGACTTGGCGCAAAGGCGTAGTGACTTCCCGGTTCCACCCCGGTAGGCTAATAAGTGTCAAGGCAACGCGCGCGGCAGAATCGCAAAAAAAATCGCAGAAAAATCGCAGAGCTACGCATCAGGGCGATCGCCCTATATTCCTGAACCTGTTCCAACCCGTTCCGATCTGATTGCACGCCCCCTTAACCAATCGAGAAGAGGACATTCACCATGACTGCTACATTCGCTCCCACACTTGCCCCCCAACGGATTGCCAATTCTGCTCCCAAGTTCGTTCGGAATGCTATTCGTAATGTCGCCTTTCCGCTGTCCCCGGTTCCCGAATTTGAGCGTTCCGTGTTTGATTGGACCCTCATCACGTTGACAGTCGGTACGATGATCTTTGGAATCTTTGGCGTGTTGGGCGGGTCGTTTGCCCAGCGGGCCAGTGCCGCAGAAGCTCCCCCGACCACCGAAACCCAGGTGCAGCCGAATCCTGGCAGCGCGGCGGATTTGGGCGGTGTGGTGGTGCCGTTCTGCTACTTTCCTGAAGACCCGACGATCTGCTTTACCAGCGTGGGAGACGGTGGCGACGACCCCGTGCAGCCGGGCCCTGCTGTGCGGCTGATCAAGCCACCGCTGATTCATGTCCGCCCTACGCTTTCGCCAATGGAGCCGGAGCCGCCCGTTTTACCGATTGTGATTGCGCCGCTCTCTTGAGATGGGGGCTGCGGCTCACGCTAGAGGGTTGTCTCAGAGTCACATTCTCGGCTCAGCACTAGCCGCCCGTCGGTTAATTCATACACGCCCTGCGGTTCGATAATAGGGTCGCCGGGCTGCCAGGAACGGCTCTGGGGCAATGGCTCTGGGGTCGTTTCGGGTAGCGGCTGCACGTCTCCGGTGGGGAAGGGCGACAGCGACGCATCCCCCGGCGCGTAGGGCAAGCCGCCAGACCCCGTAATGACGAAGCGACCCGATTGGCGATCGCGCACCACGCAGCTATTGGCCAGCAGTCGCCCCTCGTCTATCGAGGCATCTGCTAGCGGCGTGAGGCTATTTTGGACGCTGCTGGTATCGGGAGTGATGATTTGCCCGGGGGCGGTTTGTCCCGATGCGTTTAGATCCACCTGGTCGTTGCGGTCAAAGTCATTTGCGCTGCCGGGGGGATTCGTCTCGCTGAAAAAGGGTGGGAGCGTGATGTTGCCGCCACGCCCCTCGGCTGCTCGACTAATAATGTCGCTGTCGTCGAAGGCGACCACGCCCGCGCCGCCGATGGTGATGTTGCCGCCGTCGCCTCGGCTATTGGTGGTGATGTCGCTGTCGCCCTCCAGCACCATGAAGCTGCGGGTTGACCGACTGCCTGTGTTGATTTCGATATTGCCGCCCGAGGAGCGGGGGGCGCGGGTGGTGATATCGCCGTCAGACATTTCCAGGCGATCGCCCGTGTTGATGCGAATGTTGCCTGCTGTGCCGCGCCCCCTGCTGGCGGCAGTGATGGCGGCGCGTTCGGTGAGGAACAGGCTGCTAGTGTTCAGCGTGATGCTGCCGCCTGCGGCAAACCGTCCTGCGGCAGTGATATTGCCATTGTTCAACTGCGTGCCGCCGCGAATTGCGATGTTGATATCGCCTGCATCCCCCTGCCCTGCGGTTTGGGCAGAAATGGTGGCGCTGTCCAACACCTGCAAGCTGTTGCCGCGCAGCGTGATGCTGCCGCCGCGTCCTCTGGAGTTGGGCTGGGTGTCGGCAAATAGCCCGCTCTGCCCATCGCCTACGTTGGCGACCGCAGTGCCAAATTTTTCGCGGCGATCGCCCACCGTCGGGTCGCTGCCCGAAAACAGAATGTCGCCACCGTCGAGCGTAATGCTGCCCGCCCGACCCCGCCGCAGCGCGCTGGCGATCACCTGGCCGCCGCCCGTCGCCTCAAACTCGTTGACCGATAGGCGAATGCTGCCGCCCCGACGGTTGTTTTCACTGAGCGCATAGATCACGGCCCCATTTAGAATTCGCAGACGGTTAGCTCGAATGAAAATTTCGCCGCCGCGCCCCTGTGCGCCGAACCGGGTGTTGGTGAACAGTCCGCTGGAACGGCCGGTTTCATTGGTAAAGCCTGCCAGTCGGACATTGCCCGTTGCGTTGATCCGAATGTTGCCTGCATTCCCCTCTCCGGCGGTGTTGGCGATCAGTTGGGCCCCCCGGCGAATCGAGAGCGACCCCGTCTGAATCCGCACTGTGCCGCCGCGCCCGACCGCACCGCTTTGCACATTGCTGAAAATGCCGGTGTCCGTGCCGCGCAATGAGACGCGACCCGCCAGAATCGTCACTTGACCTGCATTTCCCCGTCCGGCGGTGTTGGCCACCAGCGACGCGCCATTGGTGAGAAACAGCGAACCCGTCTCGATGTCGATCGCGCCACCCCGCAGCCGAACGTCGTCGTCCAGCGCCAGCGTATCTGCGCCCACGCTGCTGAAAATGGCAGTGCCGCCGCCGTCGAGTGAGATGCGATCGCCCACTCGAAGAATCACATCGCCTGCATTCCCCTGCGCGCTCGTGCTGGCCACCAGTTGTGCCCCATCAGCCAACTCCAGACTATTGGACGTAACGTTGATATCGCCGCCATTTCCTACTGCATTTCCTTCAACGTTGCTAAAGGCCACGCTAATCTGTCCGCTGGGGCTTGTTCCTGCAAAGCGGACTCGGCCAGTTGCGTTGATGATAATGTCACCAGAATCACCTTTACCCAACGTGCCCGAAAATAGTCGTGCCCCATCCAGCACAAACAGGTTGCGGGCACGGATATTAATGCTGCCGCCGCGGCCGGTTGCCCCTGCATTGACTCGGCTAAAGATAGCGCTAGTCAACTGCTGATCGGCACTGAGTCCCTGAAATAGAACGTCGCCGCTGGCTCGAATCACCACATCTCCCGCATCGCCCTGGCCATTGGTGTTGGACAAAAGCTGTGCGCCATTCAACACCGACAGAGACCCTGTTTCGATGTCGATCGTGCCGCCGCGAAGCTGGATGCTGTCGTCTAGTGCCAGGGTTTCTGCATTAATGCGGCTAAAAATGGCAGTGCCGCCGCCGTCGAGTAAGATGCGATCGCCCACCCGAATCACCACATCTCCTGCATTCCCCTGAGCGCTCGTGCTGGCAACCAGCTGCGCCCCGTCAGCCATCTCCAGCACATTGGCGGTAATCCTGATGTTGCCACCGTCGCCGACTGCGCTTCCCTCCGTATTGGCAAAGGCTACGCTGGTTTGTCCGGTGGGGCCGACTCCAGCAAAGCGCACCCGACCCGTGGCATTGATCAGGATGTCGCCAGACCGGCCCTCACCCAGCGTGCCCGAAAATAGCCGCGCCCCATCCAGCACAAACAGGTTGCGGCTGCGAATGTCGATGTTACCGCCTGCGCCTCTGCCGCCTGCACCAATTCGGCTAAAGGCAGCAGACGGCTGCACCCCGTTTGGGCTGCGCCCTTGAAAGGTGACATCGCCCGTTGCCCGAATGGTCACGTTGCCCGCGTCGCCCTGCCCATCTGTGCTGGCGACCAGTTGCGCTCCATCGGCCAGTTCGACGCTTGCAGCCGTGATGCGGATATCGCCGCCGCTGCCGATTCCGGTATCTTCCACATTGGTAAAGGCCACAGTGGTTTGTCCATTGGGGCCAGTTCCCGCAAAGCGAACTTGCCCGGTTGCATTGATGATGATGTCGCCCGAATCGCCCGTCCCCAGTGTGCCTGCAAACAGCCGTGCCCCGTCCAGCACAAACAGGTTGCGGGATTGAATGTCAATATTGCCGCCGCGTCCTCTGGCTCCTTCATCAACGCGAACAAAGGCAGCGGATGGCAGCGAAGTATCCGTAGGGCTGCGTCCCTGAAAGGTCACGTCTTCGCGGGCCCGGATTAGGATGCTGCCTGCGTTGCCCTGCCCTTCGGTATTGGCGAGCAGTTGCGCTCCGTTGATCAGCACCAGAGACCCCGTGGTAATTTGAATGTTGCCGCCCTGAAGCTGAACGCTGTCGTCCAGGGCCAGGGTTTCTTCTCCCACGCGGCTAAATATGTCGCCGCCGTCAAGTAAGATGCGATCGCCCACCGTCAGAATCACGTTCCCCGCATTGCCCTGACCCAGCGTACTGGTGCTGATCTGGGCGGTGTCTAGCAGTTCCAGTTGATTTGCCACAATTTCCACATTACCTGCGTTGCCAATCGCGTTTTCATTCACGCGGTTTCTCACGAGGCTGTCTTCTGCGATTCGCACTGTGCCCGTTGCATTCAGCCGGAGGTCGCCCGCTTGGCTGCCCTCTGCGCCGAAGGTAGATGCGATGCCTGCCTGCAACTCGCTATCGCCCAGCACTGAGATGTTCCGCGCTGTGACGTTAATATCGCCCTTGTCCCCCAGCAGCACGTCCACAATTGCGCCATTGGTAAAGGTCACGTCACCCCGCGCCAGCCCGTCGGGAATCACCAGGCTCCCGTTAGGGTTCAGTTGCACTGTGCCGCCCGCCGCCACTGCGCCAATGTCGATGCGTCCGCCAAAGGCGCTCAGCCGCCCCCCTTCGACCTGCACGTCGCCGCCCAGCAGCGTCAGGCTTTGCCCATTGGGAACCCGCAGCCCCACCAAAAACGGGTTGCCTGGAACAACAGGCGTGACGGAGCGGTTGACGATGGCTCCTGCGGCCACTTGGTTGAAAAATAGCGCCGAGGGATTGATGGTCAGCAACGCCGACGGAACTTCGGGGGCTGTGGCGCTGAAGCGTCCCAGGTCGCCAAACTGGAAGGCGCTGGCGGTAGTAGCCAGGAAGGAACCCTGGAGATCGAGGCTGGCGGCGGGGCCAAACAGAATGCCGTTGGGGTTGAGGAAATACAGGTCGGCGCTGCCCAACACGCCCAGCCGGCCCAAAATGTTGGAGGGGTTGCCCCCGGTGACGCGGCTAAAGATGGCTTCTACCCCGGCAGGATTGGCGAAATACGCGCCGCGCCCCGCGTCGATGTTGAACTGTTCAAAGCTGTGGAACAGGTTTGCGCCGCGCCGGGCCCCGCCATCGATGCGATCGCTCAAAATGCCCTGAATCAGCACATCCCGCGTCACCACGGAGCTTTCTGCCCCCAGCGTGCCATCTTCAAGAATTGCCTGCGCCTGGGCAGCAGACGGCATGGTCAGCAGGCCCAGGGCCGCCGCGAGGGTAAAGGCTGTGACAGTTCCCTGGGGTGGACTAGACCAAGCAGGGCGTTGGGACAGGGGGCGGGATGGGGGACGCATAGACGCTTTTTGGAGAGCAAAAGTTGCCTGTAGTCTACCATCCTGCTTTTGGGTGAAACGCACCTAAAAAGTTCATTAAATTCAGCAGTTTTAGCGGTTCTCCCCTGGGGCCATTGCAGAAAAGTGCAAGCAAGTTTTCAGGTTTCGGCAAATCCTTTGAGCAAAAACTTCAGCCCTGGGGCTGGGGCACTCCGATATAGTTCGAGTGTGGTGCAGTTCCAGTTTGGGAAGTGTCCCACCCCAGCCCAACTTGAGCGGTTCAGTTCTTAAGCCACTATTTCGCGTTTGCGATTCCGGGTTCCTTTGTGATTTCTGTGCTGTTGATCGGTTTCCTGGTTTGGCTGGCAGTGTTTCATTGGCAAACGCAGCGAGCCTTGCGGTGGTGGTTTGAGCAGCAGCACCACTGGCTTTGTCGCGAGGCGGAGCAGGTTCGCAACGGCCCTTTGCAGAATACCTTCGTCATGCGGCGACAGTTGGAAATGAACTTGGAAATGAACTTGGAAAGGAACTCGGAAATGAACTCGGAGGCTCTGGGCAACCCCCTGACCCAGCAGCCCGCCTGGATGGCCCAGGTGACGCAGTTAAATGGGCAATTGGTGGGGCAACTGGTGCGGTTGAGTGATGAACTCTCGCCGCCGTATCTGGAAACCAGCCTGCCGCTGGCGCTTCAGGCGTGGGCGCAGGAGGAGGGGCTGTCGGGGCTGCTGCTGTGTTTACCGTCGAGGTGGCCAGTAGAGCCGACGCTGCGGGTGTCGCTGCTGCTGTCGATGTTGACGCATCTGCTGCGGGGAGCGATGTCTGGGAGAGACGGGCCAGCGGCGATCGCCCTAGAACTGGCGGAGCGATCGCCCCTTGGCATCGGTCACATTGGCGTACTGACCATTCGGCTAGAGTATCCGACGGTGGCCGCGGCAAGGGCAGCCAGGCGATCGCCCCAGTGGGCGCTGCTCAGTCGTGCCTTTGCGGTGCTGGCTCCGGGCCGCTGCACCCGACGACGACAGGCGCAGCGCATGGTTTGGCAGTTTCGCTGGCGGCTCTCGCCAGACCTATCGCCCCCCGATGTTGAACCCAGGTTGAACCCAGATTGATTCACGATTGAACCCAGATTGAACCCAGATTGATTCACGATTGAACTCAGATTAAACCCAGGTTGATTCACGATTGGATCGATTGTCTCATCCCTGCGGATCGCGCAATGCTGTCTTGGATCAGCCCCCATCCACGTTATGACAAGAGTAAGGACGGCGCATTATGATGACCAGAGCACTCGCCTTTAACCCAGCGATCGCAGCGGGCAAGCCCCAAAAGCGGCGATCGCAAATGACCACAGCGCTGGCGCTTAAGCTAGAGAGGGAGAGACGACGGGAGGCGCACATGGCGGGATCTTCTACCCTGAAGAAAATTGTGGTGGTGGACGACCATGAACTCGTGCTGAACAGCACCGTAGAAGCCCTCCGGCAGCAGTATGTCGATGCCCAAATCACCACGGCCCAAACCGCAGCCAGCGCCCTCGCCCAGATTGCCCAAACCCAGCCCGATCTGGCAGTGGTCGATCTGGCGCTGCCCGAACAGCCGGGCCAACCTTCGCGCCCAGAAGTGGGGCTGCAACTGTTGCGGACGCTAATGCAGCAATATCCCGGCCTCAACATTGTGGTGCAAAGTGCCAATGCCAAGTCGCTGGTGCGGCTGAAGCCTGCGATCAATGCCCACGAGGGCGGTTTCATTATTGCCGACAAGAGCCTGTCGCTAAAGGAAATGCTGACCAAGGTGGAGTGGGCGATGCAGGGGTTAGTATTTACGCCGAAGGAAATGCGAACTGGGCTGGAAATCAAACCAGAGTGGCTGGAGGTGCTGCGGCTGGCGTTTCATGAAGGCTTGCAGGATAAAGCGATCGCCGAACGGATGAGCGTGGCAGAGCGAACCGTCCGCCACTATTGGACGCAGGTGCAAGATGCGCTGGGCGTGTATCCCGACAGCGGCAAAAACCAGCGCATCCAGACCGAAATCCGCGCCCGCGAAGAAGGGCTGATTGACTAGCTATGAACAAGCGGCAAACGCCCTGGGCAGCGCTGCGGCGCGAGTGGCGCATCTGGAAAGCAGGGGCGCTGCCGGGGCTGGCGGTGATTGGGCTGGTGGCGCTGCTGCGGCTAACGGGCAGCCTGCAAGTGCTGGAACTGCTGGCATTGGATCTGCTGCTGCGGCTGCGGCCGGCCGAACCCACCGACCCGCATCTCCTGATCGTCGGCATTGATGAAGACGACATCGAGGCGGTTGGGCGATACCCCATTCCCGATGGGCAACTGGCGGCGCTGATCCAGACCTTGCAACAATCGCGGCCAACGGCGATCGCCCTTGACCTGTACCGCGATCTGCCCCAGGAACCCGGTAGCGCCGAACTGCAAGCCCTGTTTCGCAGCCAGACCAACCTATACGGCATTGAAAAAGTGATTGGACGGGCGATTGCCCCGCCCCCTGACCTGCCTGATGAGCGAGTCGGCTTCGCAGACCTGCCCACCGACCTAGACGGCAAACTGCGCCGCAGCGCCCTCGGCAGCTACAACGCGGAAAAGACCGAGTTTCGTTTCTCTCTGGCGCAACGCCTAGCCGAACGCTTTCTGTCGGAGCGAGATATATCGCTTGCGGGCGGCATTCGTGATCCCTACGCCATGCGGTTTGGCCCGGCGGAACTGCCCCGCACCCAGCCCAACACAGGCAGCTATCACCAGATACCGCTTATGGAAGTGGAAACGCTGCTGTTTTTCCGCAGCGGTTCTCGACCGTTTGACTTGGTAACCCTGCGCGAGGTACTGGCGGGGCAGGTGTCGGCCCACAAAGTGCGCGATCGCATTGTCCTCATCGGTGTCGTTGCGCCCAGCGTCAAAGATACCTTTAACGCTATGGCCGCCGTTACGGGTGTTCCAGAAATCCCGGCGGGAACCATCGCCGGAGTCGAAGCCCACGCCCACGCCACCAGCCAGATCATTCAGGCCGCGCTCTACGGGCGGCCGCTGCTGCGCGATTGGGCAGACCCCTGGGAATATGGCTGGCTGATTCTTTGGGGCATTTGGGGTATCGGGCTAGGGCGGTTTTTGGTCAGTCCCCTGCGGATTCTGGCGGGGCTGGGGCTGGGGCTAATCATGTTGCTGGGGCTGTGCTTTGTGCTGCTGCTGGCGGGCTGGTGGGTGCCGCTGGTGCCTGCGCTGCTGGCGTTTTTCCTGAATGGGGTGGGGCTGACGGCGGCGCTGTTCTATCGCCACCAGCAGGATTTGAAACTGCAATTGCGCGATCGCCAATATGTCATCGACCACACCTTCAACGCCATCCACAGCGGCCCGCTGCAAACCCTGTCGCGCCTGCTCAGCAAAACGCGGTCTGGACACTTGCCCGAAAGCCAGTGGGAAACAGAGCTAGAGCATCTCAACCGGGAACTGCGCGTCGTCTACGATTCAGTTCGCAAAGAAATCCTGACGGAAGACGGCAGCCTCTACCTGTCCGAAGACCAGGCTCTTGATCTCAACGGCCCCTTTGAGGAAGCGCTGTACGAAGTCTATGACCACACGCTGCGGCGAGATTTTGACTGCTTTAAGACGCTGAAATTGCGCCTGACCACGTTTGATCCGCTGGAGACTGCTGGGCTGACGCTAGAACACAAGCGAGAACTCTGTCGGTTTCTGGAAGAGACGCTTTGCAACGTGGGGAAATACGCCGTTGGAGTCACCCAGTTGAACGTCGTGTGCAAGCAGGAAAACGGCCAGAATCTCATCCGCGTGATTGATAACGGCAAAGGAATAGACCCCGAACAATCCATCAAACTGCCTGCGCTGGGAGGACGCGGCACACAGATCGCGGAAAGCATCGCGAATCAGCTTGGCGGCAAATTTCGACGAGAGCCGATCACGCCCCACGGAACGCTGTGTGAATTGATGTGGAACCCCAGCAAGATTCGATTTTGGACGTGAGGTGGAACTTTGGACGTGAGGTGGAACGGAATTCTGCTGACCTGCTGTTTTCTGCAAGGGGGATGACGGTTTTGGGCGATCGCCCCCTCCCAAACTCGCCAGCGATCTTTCCGAACTCTTCATAGGCAAAAGGAATTTTCTCCGATAGCCTAATGCATAGGTGAATTAGCTCGTTGATATAGAGTCTTATCGAAGGGACAAGGCGAAGGAACAAGGATTAGGGCAGACACCAAAATCCAAAACCCAAAATCCAAAACCCAAATCCCTCCCTCCCCTTCCACCGCATTGACCTTGAACCTAGCCCTGAACG
>NZ_DVEA01000299.1:0-4053 GCF_015295965.1 Thermoleptolyngbya sp. M55_K2018_002 | reverse complement strand
GCCGACAAACTGCGGCGTGGGAATTTGCACAGACCACTCGGTCGGGGTGGCCCCGCGCACCAGCACCCGCTGTGGGTCGAGGGTATAACCGGGCATTAGCTCGATTACGATGCGCGTGGTCTGAGCGTCTACCTGCCCTAGGCGAATTTCCCGAATGCCGCCTGTTCCGCTTTGGCGCGTGGTCGAACGTCCCAGGGTAATTCCCGGCAGGTCAATAACTAAGCGAACAGGATCAGAAATAAGCTGCGCCCTGGGCTGCACGCCGTCATCCGTGGTAAAGACCAGCCGGTTTTCCGCTGAGTTAAACCGCCAGGATTGCAGCGTGCCCGCTTCGGCAGAAACGGCAATCAGGAGAGACCCTGCAACACCCAGCACACCAGACAATAACCAAGAAAATCTCACAATCAACCTCTTAAAACACCGATTGGGGAGTTGGGGCAGATGCAGCTGAGTCGCACAAACCTCCATCGCAATCGACCAAAACCGATATTAATCAGGTTTGGCGCAGTTGCGATCAGATTTAACTGGGAAAATCTCAAAGAATTGAGAATCGAACCGCCTCCTGAAGAAACCATCCATCATACCGATCTCTGGAGGGTTCAGGGCAGCATCGACGAAACTTGTCTATCGGACGTACCGGGCTTCACATAAGTTTCTAGGTTTGCGGAAATTCCAAAAGCGCAGGTGAAGTACTAGCCCCGTCAGAGGCCTACGCTTGGGGTTGATGCTGTTCAGGACAGTTTTGAGGAATTTGATCTCCGAACCAGCAAGCCTTGGGGGATATCCCCCAAACCCCCTTTGTGGGGGACGCTTCGTCCCCCACACCCCCTCCTAAGGACTTTCTTCTGGTTTGTTCTGAGAGGTCGCTTCGCATTGCAGGGGCGGCAGGGGCGATTCGCGAAGCGTTCGCGCAAGCGGTGCAGCGCACTTTCCTCTCGGGAATCGTGCTTTGGTTTTTCGAGGGTTTTGGGCAGTCGCTATACTGATGCAGAATACTGATGCAGACAGAATGCTGTGGTGGCGATAGACAGGGATGACAGGGAGCGATGTGAAGCGGGTTGGGGTAATTGGCGGCGGGCAGCTTGCCTGGATGATGGGTGCGGCGGCCAAGAAGCTGGGGCTGCATCTCATTGTGCAGACGCCGAATCAGGACGATCCGGCCGTGGGCGTTGCAGAGGATGTCGTGTTGGCGCAGGTGGAAGACGCATCGGCTACGGCGCATCTGGCCCAGCAGTGTGACGTGATTACGTTTGAGAATGAGTTTGTGGATCTGGCAGGACTGAGCGCGATCGCCTCACAGGGTGTGGCGTTTTTGCCGTCTTTGGGGGCGATCGCCCCTATCCTCGACAAGTTCGATCAGCGTTCCTTTTATCAGTCCATCCATGTTCCTACGCCCCGCTTTCAGGCAATCACCCATGCGTCTGAATTGGATGCGAGCTTTGAGTTTCCGGTGGTGCTAAAGGCGCGGCGACATGGCTATGACGGTTACGGCACGTTTGTTTGCAAAACCCAGGCAGAACTGGAAGCGGTCTTGCAAAAGCCGGGACAGTCCTGGCTTGTGGAAGCGTTTGTGCCGTTTGAGCGGGAACTGGCGGTGATGGCAGCGCGGGGGCGATTTCCCCAGGGATCGCTTCATGAATCCCACGAAATCGCGCTTTATCCGGTGGTGGAGTCGCAGCAGGAACAGCAGGTCTGCCGCCGGGTGTATGCGCTGAACGAGTTTTCTGAGAGCGTGACGGAGCAGGTGGGGGCGATCGCCCGCCAGATTCTCACTGCCCTGGATTACGTCGGCGTGCTGGGCATTGAGCTATTTCTGACGACCGACGGGCGTGTGCTGGTCAACGAAATTGCGCCCCGCGTCCACAATTCCGGGCACTACACCCTCGATGCCTGTGCCACCTCGCAATTTGAACAACATCTGCGGGCCGTGGCAGGGCTGTCGCTGGGGTCTACAGCGCTCACCTGCGCGGGCGCGGTGATGGTCAACCTGCTGGGCGTTGAAACTGCCAAGTCTGACTATGCCGCTCTGCGCCAGCGGCTTGCCGCAATTCCCCAGGCTCAGGTGTATTGGTATGGCAAATCTGAATCGCGGCCGGGGCGCAAGCTGGGCCATGTCACTGTATGCTTGCAGCCAGGGCAGGAGCGGGCAGAGGCAGAGGCGATCGCCCGCCAGGTAGAAGCCATTTGGTACGGCGAGTCAGACTAACGCCATCCCCCCAACGCCAGCCGATCTGGGTTCTGGCACAGCGATCGCCCGACTCTCAGGAATCTTTTCAACCGGGAATGAAGCTACTCAACGTGCAGACCGCAGTACACGCGCTTCACACTCGCTGCTGACGTGTTGCTGACGCGCTGCTGAATGGTTTGCACACATCCTGTTGAGTCACTTTGAGTCACTTTGAGTCAAATTTTGAACGCTATGATGAATGTGAAACTGAATGGATTACGACTAGTTTTGGGAACAGGACTGGCAATGGGTCTGTCTATGCCTGCGATTGCCCAAATGGCCGAAGTTCCCACGCCAAACCGCAGCGGCGATTACACAACTGCCATCATGCAGGGAAACCGGGGCAATTACTACAACCGTCGCTGGCTGGTGGTCGATCCAGACCCAACCTATCTGAACTGTCGCGTCAGTCCCAATGGAGTCGTGCGATCGCGCATTGCGCCTGGGGCAATCCTGACGGCCGAGTTTGTGCGAAATGAAGCGATCGTCTTCCAGAATGGCGCTCCCTGGCTGCGGGTGCGCGGTACGGATGCGCTCACCTTTGCCCAGCCGGGGCAAACCCTGGGAACGTGCTACGTCCGTGCCAATCGGCAATATATCGCGCCGATCAACGAAGACGCTCGGTAGTGTTGATTTTGGATTTTGGATTTTGGATGGCTTGTCAAATCGCCTCTGCTTAGTCGTTTTGGCTTAGTCGTTTTGGCTTAGTTGATTGGCTTAGTCGATTGGCTCGAAGCGCTGTGGAGACGCAAGCCACCGCCGCAGCGTAACGCGATCGCCCTGCGTAATCACCAGAACGGGCGCTGTCTCCCCTTCCAGGCGGGCGATCGCCACCAGTTGCGTATTCGTCGTCAGTTCGTTGTAGACCAGGCTGCCGCTGGCAGAAAAGATCAGCGTGCGGAGCGGGGCATCCGACGGGGCACTGGATGGCGCAGGGGATGGGGCAGGGGGGCTGGGCGATGCGCCGAGCAATTCCAGATCGTCTGACTCTGGCGCGGGTTCGGCAGGGGGCGGATCGAGCAGGTCGGGATGCAGCACCAGAATCACCTCCGGCTGGCGATTCGAGTGATCCCTGCGGGAATCGCCCGTCAGGTCGGCAAGCTGCACGCTCCAGGAGCCGAAGGCTTGGGCCAGCGCCTCTGGGTCGTCGGCAGGCGGCAGCGACAGGTTTGGTCGGGCGCGGCGTAGCTCGGTGGCAAGGGTTCGCAGTATGGCGCTGCCCTGCTGTGGCTGTTGCAACTGGAGGGCGGCCAGGGAGGTGCTGTCGGTGGGCAGTTCCCAGTTGAGCGCGGCCTCCGACAGGACGAGATGGGGGCGATTGGCCAGGGAGTCTCCCAGGGGTTGGCCGCTGGCCAGCAGTTGAATGGCGCTGCCCTGGAGCCGCAGCGCCCGCACGGTGAGCGGATGGGACTGCATCTGGGCCTGCGGGTTCCAGGTGGTGTACTGGAGCGTGGGGCGATTCCCGTAGGCAGCGCTTTGCGAATCGCCCAGTCCGAGTTGGTTCCACAGAAAACCCGGAGTCAGGCGGCTGGACAACTGAGAAAATGGGGCGTGCTGCCAGGTCGTGCCGTCGTGATAGCGGGTCAGGGAGATGCGATACCACACCTCACCATCGGGCAGCGTTGGCAGGGCAGAGCCATCGGGTGTGTCCCAGTCGCCAGGGCGGGGGCTGGGCAGGGGCGTGGCGGTGCCAATCAGGCGGCTGGGGTAGAGGGTCTGACCGTGCAGGGGCAACTGGTCGAGGCGGCGCAGAACGGCTTGGGTGCGCGGGTGCAGCGGCGAGGCTGGCGTTTTGGGAATCGGGGCGCGGTTCTGGGTCTGAAGCC
>NZ_DVEA01000052.1:0-4090 GCF_015295965.1 Thermoleptolyngbya sp. M55_K2018_002 | reverse complement strand
CAATGGCACAGTCTTTGCGCGGACCACAGGCAACACACCGGAAATCTCTAGCTTTGACCTGGCGCTGGAGGTGCAGGACTTAGACCTGAATCGGCTACCTGTCACCTTGCCGCCCCAGGTGCGTGTGGCTGGGCGGACGGACTTTTCCGGTCGGGTGTCGGGCACGCCTGCCGCGCCGACTGTGAACGGACTGCTGGCGCTCAACGGGCTAACCATTAACCAGCGTCAGTTTGATCCGCGCCTGGCCGGGCCGGTGCAGTTTGCAATGGGTCAGGGCGTGCGGGCTGACCTGACGGGCCGCCGCGACCAGATTTCGCTGGATCTGGATGGCGACTATCTGCCGCGCTCGTTTTTGCTGGTGCATGACGGGGCGCGAGCAGCAGGAATCAGGCGCAATTCCGGGACGGATCGCTACGCGAATCGCACGCTGGTCACCACATTAGAAAACCTGCCCCTAGACTGGTTTGCCCTCACCCCGGCTGCCGACCTGGGGCTGGGCCCCGTCACGGGAACCGTATCTGCCAACGCGGACGTAAACCTGGACACCTACGCCACCGAGGGCAGTTTTACGGTCGATCGCCCCGGCATCGGCTATCTGTTTGCGGATCAGTTCTCTGGGCGCGTCACCTACGGCAATGACCAGATCACACTAGAGGACGGGCTGCTGGCGCTGGCATTGCCCACTGAGCGGCCGCCCCTGGATCAGCCCTACAGCACGGTCGCAGTGAACGGCAGCGCAACCCTGGGCAACGACCCGCAGTTCGAGGCAACCCTGGAAACCGACAACGCCCGCATTCAGGACGTGCTGAATACCCTGCGCTGGTATGACTTCGACGACGTGGCGCGAGGCTTTCGGCAGCCGCCCACGGCCCAGGCCACTGACCTAGCCACTGTGCCTGTGCAAGTGGGCGATCGCCCCATTTACCAGCAACTCCAGCGCTATTCCGAAATCCTGGCGCTGCTGGATCTTCAAAAACAGCAGGACGAAGCCGCCAATCCTCTGCCTCGGCTGGCAGAACTGCAAGGCAACTTCATAGCCACGCTGAACCTGTCTGGTTCAGTGCAGTCGGGCGTGACCGCAGACTTCAACCTGGAGGGAGCAAACTGGCAATGGGGCGAGTTTAACGCGCAGCAGGTGATCGCCCAGGGTGCGCTCCAGGATGGGGTTCTGGAACTGTTACCGCTGCGGCTGGGGTCGGACGAGGCCTTCCTCAGTTTCAACGGGCAGTTTGGCGCAGACGAGATTTCGGGCCAGCTTCAGGCGCAGTCGGTGGATATCACGCCCCTTCAGGACATCGTGCGGTTGCCCATCAGCATCACGGGTCGGGTGAATGGTAACGCCTTTTTGCAGGGCAGCCTTGGCGATCCAGAGGTGCGCGGCGAAGTGAACTTGTCCGATGCCAAGATTCAGCAGCAGTCGGTTCAAGGTGTCCGAGCGCTATTCAGCTACGACGATGCGCGAGCGCGGATCATCGGGCAAATGAGCGTCAACGAAACAGAACCCCTGCGCCTGCGGGCCGATATTCCCTACGCCTTCGATTTCATGGACGTATCGCCCGACAGCGAGGCGATCGCCATCAACCTCTCCGTCAAAAACGAAGGGCTGGAACTGCTGAGCCTGTTTACCAATCAGGTGGCGTGGGCGGGCGGCGAGGCAGATGTCAACCTCGACATTACGGGCACGCTGAATGCGCCGCTGGTGACAGGCGCAGCCGAGTTTAACGGAGCCTCGATGACCGCACCTGCCCTCCCAGAGCCGCTCACCAACATCACCGGACGCGCCCAGTTCAACACCAGCTTTGTGGATGTGGAAGGCATTCGCGGCCAGTTCCGCCAGGGAGAAGTGGTTGCAGAGGGCATCTTGCCAATTTTTGACCCCAATGATTTTCCACGAAGCGAAACAACCGTCAACCAGCCACTGACGGTCAGCCTTAATCAGGTCGTGCTGAATCTGAAGGGCCTGTATAGCGGTGGGGTCGATGGCGCAGTGCAAGTTACTGGAACCGCCCTTGCGCCGGTCATTGGGGGCGACATTGCGCTCACCAACGGTCGCGTCCAGTTGCTCAGCGGCGACGCGCCACCGCCCGAAGACCCCCCCATCGACCCTAATGACATCACCATTCCGCCCCGGTTTGATAACCTGCGATTGAGCCTGGGGCGCGGGTTGCGAATTACGCTCGACCCGCTGCTGGACTTTCTGGTGGCGGGCGAGCTGCGGGTCAACGGCACCGTCCGGGCCCCCCGTCCAGAGGGAGAACTGCAAGTTCGTCGGGGCATCGTCAACCTGTTCACCACGCAATTCAACCTGGTGCGGGGCTACAACAACACCGCCGAATTTACGCCGCAGCGGGGACTCGATCCTTACCTGCAAGTGCAGCTTGTGGCCTCCGTGCCAGAGGTGACCCGCACACCGATCACGACCTCTAGCGGAGCCGCCGAGATTAACGAAACCCTGGTGACAGACTTGGGCAGCCTCAGTAATGTGCGGGTCATCGCCACAGTAGACGGCTATGCCAGCGAAATGCTGGATGGATTCCTCACCGGGTCAGACACGTTTGCGCTAACCAGCAGCCCCGCCCGCAGCGACAGCGAAATTATTGCGCTGATTGGCGGCGGCTTTATCAATACCTTTGGGCAGGGCGACAGTACGCTGGCGATCGCCAACCTAGCAGGTTCTGCCCTCCTCCCCGGCATCCAGGGGGTCATTAGCGAAGTGCTGGGGCTGTCGGATTTCCGGCTGTTCCCTACGCTGCTGCCCTCCGAAAACGCCTCCAGCACCACCCTCGAACTCGCCGCCGAAGCGGGCATCGACCTGTTTGGCACTGACCTCTCCGGCTCTGTGCTGGCGATCCTGACGGCCGATGCGCCTGTGCAGTTCAACCTGCGCTATCGCATCAACGACCAGTTCCTAATCCGCAGCTACATCGACACCGATGGCGGAACCGGGGCGATTCTGGAATTTGAGACGCGGTTTTAGCAGCGTTGGGCTAGGAACCCTTCCTCACTCCGTCAGCACGTCACGTCCTGTAGCGGTGACCAAAACGTCATCCTCAATGCGAATGCCGCGCACATCGGCAAACGCTGCCAGACGATCCCAATTCACCAGGGCGGAATAGCGATCGCGCTTTTCTGGGTCTTGCAGCAGGGCAGGAATTTGGTAGAAGCCGGGTTCCACCGTCACCACCATGCCCGGCCGCAGGGGGCGATCGAGCCGCAGATAGCATAGCCCAAAGCGATCGCTCCTCGTCCGCCCCGGCTCATAGCCCGCGAGGTCGCCCAAGTCTTCCATATCGTGGACATCCAGCCCCAAGAGATGCCCCACGCCATGCGGGAAAAACAGCGCGTGGGCATCTTGCTCGACCAGATCCTCTGGCGCACCGCGAAAAATGCCCAGGCTCACCAGTCCTTCAGCCAGCACTCGCGCCGCCAGCAGGTGAATCTCGCGGTATTCCACCCCAGGGGCGATCGCCTCGATGCAGCGGTCGTGGGCCGCCTGCACGATGTCGTAGAGATCCCGCTGGGTGGGCGAAAACTGCCCCGACACCGGCCAGGTGCGCGTTACGTCGGCCGCCCAGCCGAGGGGCGTTTCGGCTCCCACATCGGCCAGCAGCAAATCCCCTGGCTCCAGCCTGTGCCCATAGTGGCAGTTGTGCAGCACCTCCCCATGCACAGTGACAATGCTGCTGTAGGCAGGGGTCATATCCGCCGCCAGGATCACCTGCTCCATGGCCGCCCGCACCTCGGCTTCGGTGGTGGCCGTTGCGGTTGCGGCCCTGCCCGCCGCGTGGGCCCGTCGCGTCACATGGGCCGCCCGCCGCATTTCTGCCAGCGCCAAGTCATCGTGGCAGAGCCGCACCTGGGCGATCGCCCCCGCCAGGGCCCGATCCGGCTCCTGTGCCAGCTTGGGGACGACGAGCGATCGCCCCAAGAGCCTCTCTTGCTGTTGCCGCGTGGCGCTGTCCTGCACTGCAATCGTCGCCGCGCCTGCACAATACCGCTCCAGGTCGGCCAGGGGCCGTGCGTCATCCGCGCCGATCTGTTCCGCAAGCTGCGATCGCGTCGGGCCAGGCCCGTGCCACAGCACCTCGGC
>NZ_DVEA01000232.1:0-24156 GCF_015295965.1 Thermoleptolyngbya sp. M55_K2018_002 | reverse complement strand
CTGGTAGGTGGGCGGCTGGGTTGCGGGATAGGTCGCCGCATTGGTCACTGCCTGAAGCGCCTGGGCCACTTCGGCTACCGATTGATAGCGATCGCCCGGCCGATAGCTCAGCATCTTGTTCAACACCTGCGCCAGTCCGGGGCTGACGTTGGCGTAGCGCTGCCAGTGCCAGGTCAGGTTCATGTCATCGTAGAGTTCCTGCGGCTCTCGCCCCGTCAGCAGCACCACCGCCGTCACCGCCAGCGCGTAGAGGTCGCTGTTGGGATAGGCGCGTCCCGTCTGCATTTGCTCGCTCGGCGCATAGCCCAGCTTGCCGACGGTCGTGGATTGGGTCGCCGTTTGCAGCCGCGTGGCAATTTCTTTCACCACGCCAAAGTCAATCAGCACCGGAAGCTGATCGGCCTGCCGCAGCATGATGTTATCCGGAGCAATGTCGCGGTGAATAATGCCACGGGCATGGATATGGGCCAACACAGGCAGCAGTTGCCGCAGCAGTTGCACCACCTCCGGCTCTGAAAACGCCTGCCCGCTCAGCTTGCGCTCCGTCAGCAAATCGCGGTAGGACTTGCCTTCCACATAATCCTGCGCCAGAAACAAGCGCTGATTTTCCTCAAACGTGGCGCGAAACTGGGGAATCTGCGGGTGCTGGATCTGATACAGAATCGCCGCCTCCCGCTGAAACAATTCCTTCGACTTTTCCAGCGCATAGTCCCCCGACTGCGAGGGAATAAACTCCTTCAGCGCACACCGCTCGCTAAACCGCCCCAAGTCTTCTGCCAGATACGTGCGCCCAAACCCGCCCTGGCCAAGCAGCTTGACCAGGCGATAGCGATTTTGCAAAACGGTTCCGGCGGACAGGGGAGGTTGCATGTTCAAGAGCGGGGGGTGAAAGAGTCGGGAACGGGGAGTTTATTTCAACAAGTTCAACATTATAGATACATTGATTGCGGGGTTGATTTCGCAAGGGGACGGCTTGGGATTTTAGATTTTGGGTTTTGGATTTTGGATGGATAGCGTCCTTGGCTTGCTCTTGTGATCCAAGATCCTTTTGCTCAAGCCCGCTCTTTACCGCAGGCGAAATAGCAAAAACTGCGTCACCTGGAGTGGGTTAAAGTTGTCGTCGCTCACCAGCAGCAGGGTCGTGGAGCCGTCCGGCAGGCGGGGGCCGAGGGTCATGGCTTCTAGGTTATCTAACCGAATGCCCAAATCGCCTAGGTTGAGCAGGCGGCGCTTGCGGACGGGCTGGATGCTGCTCAGGTCGCCCTGGAGTTGAGGCATCCCAGAAGTGTCGGTGGCATTGCCCATTACCATCTGGAAGAGTTGCGCGGTTACGCCCGTTTGTGGGGTAAAGGCCCGCTCTAGGCTGAGGAACTGACCGCCTGCGTCGATTGCTAGGAGTTCCGTCAGTCCGGGTTCGCCCTGCTCTGGCGGCAGCGCGTCTCGGTAATAGAGATGTTCTGCCAAGAGCGTTGCCTGGTCTTTGCCGATGAGATAGTGCAGCAGGCGCAGGGGCGGCAACTCCCCCGACGGGCCAGCGTCCAAATCTTGGAGCAGCGAAGACTCGGTGGCGGCAAACAGGCGAAAGGGTTCCAGATAGCCCGCCGTGCCCAGGGCGCTGGGGTCGGGGGTGAGAGATTCAAAGCCCAGGTTTTCCTGAACTCCTTTGGACGGGGCATCGGCGGCGGCGGGCAAGTAGCGCTCTGGAAGTTTGAGACGAGATTTTCGGCGGCCGGTTTCCAGGTCGAACTCGTCGATAAAGGGGGGAATGTTCTGGCTGGGAATGCCCTCGCTGGCGATGTAGACGGTTTGGCGGGGCGTGAGGGCGATCGCCTCTGGATCGACCGTTCCCGCTGCAAAGGGCTGGCCGTCTTCGTCTAGCAGCGGCGTGACAGATTCCACCTCAACGGAGCCGATGCGGGGATTTGCTGGTTCAGACTGATCTAGCGTGAGATGGAGTGTGTAGAATCGGGCGGGGCCGAAGTTGCTGCGGTCGTCCGACAGGGCATAGAGGCGATCGCGCTGACGGTCGTAGGCCAGCCCCGACAAACCGCCCACGGGCGCACCTTCAAACTCCTGCGGTGGCAGCCGATATTCCCCCAGAAAGTCCACCGCTAGCGGCAAAAACAGCCGCTCCTCGGCATTGACGCGGGGCAGCGTGCAGCCCGTGATTCCCAACAGCAGCAGGCACAAAACGGGAAGGGCGATCGCCCTTCGTCCGTTCAACATGTTATTCAACATTCTGCTGAGCCACTGCGCCAAAACTCGCAGCCCAACTTGCAGCCCAACTTGCAGCCCTACGCGCAGTCCATTCCCTCGCAGCAGCGGCTGAACGCTAGAACTCCCCAAGAAAAACCCGAAACCCATAGCAACAGCAGACGAGCGCAGCTAGCAGCAGCATACCGCAACCCCCGGCTTTTCCGCCGTAATGAAAGCAGATGAAATGCAAGCAGGTGAAAGCAGACCCTAAAGTTTGGGCTATAGTTTGGGCTTAGGACAAAGAATGCATCGCAGCCCGATGATTATGGTTCTGGCTGGGGTTGGACGCAGAGACCAGACTGGGCCCGGCAACCTCGGTGTTAAAGCGATAGCCGACATTCCGAACAGTTTGGATTAAATTGGGCTGGCGCGGATCGACCTCAATTTTTTTCCGCAGAGAAAGGACGTGTGTATCCACGGTGCGGTGATTGTCAATCGCATCGGGCCAGGCTTTGCGGAGCAGTTCCGAACGGCTGAGGGGCAAACCACCCGCCTGCGCCAGCACATAGAGCAGGCTAAATTCTTGCGGAGTCAGGTCTATTAGCTCGTGCTTCAGATGGACGCGGCGCTGCACTAGGTCAATTTTCAAATCGCCATAGTCCAAAATGGCAGGGGCGACCGTGGGGCGACTGCGACGGGTCAGCGCTTCTACCCGCGCCAGGAACTCCTGCATCCCAAAGGGCTTGGTGAGGTAGTCGTCTGCGCCTGCTCGCAGGCCAGCTACAATATCGGACTCGGTGCTGCGGGCCGAGAGAATCAGCACAAAGGGCTGGCTCTGCTGACGCAGCCATCGACAAAACTCCAGCCCGCTTCCGTCGGACAAATCTGAATCCAGCACCACAAGCTGGGGCTTGCGGTTTAAGTAGACATCTTTGGCCTGCTGCAAGCTGGCAGATTGATAGACCGAATAGCCGACCTGCTGGAGGTGCCACCCGAGAAGCGATCGCAAATGGGGATTTCCCTCGACAATTTGAATGCAGACAGCGCTCACAATGTCTAGCTACGACTTAGCTGATGATACGGATTGTTTCTAAAGCTAACAGAGCGCTTGTCAAGGTTTTGTAACCACTGCTACGGGCTAGGCGACTCAAGCCTTGACAAATGGGCCGTTTGTGGGAATTGGGCTGGCGCGGCTGTGGGATGTTAGGAAACGCTGTTAGAAACATTGGAAATATTCAGGACTTACGCACTTGCGATAGGCTTTCTGGACTTTGGAGAATTTCTCGCGGGCTGCGCCCGCGAGAAATTCTCCAACTGTGTAAGTCGTAACATTGTTAGAAGCTCGGTATTCAGAATGCTTATCGGTCTGGACAGAATGGGGCGATCGCCCCTAGTCACCCCTGTCTTCGGGGTAAAATAGGGCATAGCATTGCACCACCTCTCCATGCTTCAGGACGCACAAATTATCCGGTTCTATCAGCGCCTGACCGACGCGCTGAATGAGCAGTGGCATCGGGGCTATCGCTTCGACGAACTGCGCCTATACCTCGATGGATATCTGGCCGCCCTTCGGCATACGAACGTCGTCGAACCTTACCTGATTCACCAGCTCGAAGAAGAAGCCACTCGCTATCTTTACGACCCCTCCAGCTTCGTTGAGCCGCAGCCCGAACCAGAGGTCGATTTCTACTAGGCTCCCTGAATCTCACGTTGTCTCCTCTTTTTGACCCAGATCGCCTCTGAGCCGTTTAGTCTGGTCTGCTAGTCTGGCCTGTTTGGAATGTCAGTTTCTCTCTTGGAACGTGCGCGGGGCTGTCTGCTAGGGCTAGCCGCGGGGGATGCAGTGGGCACCACGGTCGAGTTTCAGCCGCGTGGCTCTTTTCCGCCAGTCATCGACATGGTGGGCGGCGGCCCGTTCCGGCTGGCAAAGGGCCAGTGGACCGACGACACCTCAATGGCGCTTTGCCTTGCGACCAGCCTGGTGGAACGGGGCACGTTCGACGCGGCCGACCAGATGGAGCGCTACTGGGCCTGGTTTGAGCGGGGCTATCTCAGCAGCACTGGGGTCTGTTTTGATATTGGCAATACGACCCAACGGGCATTGCAGGCTTACAAAGTCTCTGGCAACCCCTTTAGCGGCTCGACGCATCCCAGAGCGGCGGGGAATGGCTGCCTGATGCGGCTGGCTCCAGTGTCAATTTTTTACTTTCCCGATGGCGATCGCACGCGACAGTTTTCCGGCGAGAGCGCCCGCACCATCCACGGCGCAGCGGAATGCGTCGAAGCCTCCCAACTATTCGGCGAGATTCTGCATCGGGCACTGGCAGGAGCCAGCAAAGCCGAAATCCTGCTGCAAAGCGACCCGGCATCGTTTGCGGAAGAGGCGGTAAGGGCGATTGCCCAGGGCAACTATCGCCACAAACCCCTCGACCAGATCCACGGCACGGGTTATGTGATTCAAAGCCTGGAAGCCGCCCTCTGGTGCTTTTGGACAACGGAGACTTACGAGCAGGCGATTCTCGCCGCGGTGAATCTGGGCGACGATGCAGACACCACCGCCGCCATCTGCGGCCAGGTCGCGGGCGCGTTCTATGGCGAGTCGGGCATTCCGTCCCGCTGGCTAGAACCGCTCACCCTGCGCGAGGAGATTGAGCAACTGGCCGAAAAACTGCTGACAGCCGCAGGCTAGCCCCCACTACTGAATACTGCTCAGCTTAATCCGGGGATCAACCGCCTTCAGCAGCAGATCCGCTAGCAAATTGCCGATGATCAGCATCGCCGCGCCCATCATCAGGCTAGCCATCACCAGATACAAATCCTGCGCCGTAATCGCCTCCAGCACCAGCCGCCCCAGCCCTGGCCAATTAAAGAAATTTTCCACAATGAAGGAGCCACCCAGCAGGCTGGCAAACTCGAAGCCCAGCAGCGTCACCAGCGGGTTCAGGGCATTTCGCAGCGCGTGGACGTAAATGACGCGATTCTCTGGCAGACCCTTGGCGCGGGCGGTTTGAATATAATCCTGCCGCAGCACGTCCAGCAGTTCGCCCCGCGTGATCCGCTGGAGGCCGGCAAACCCGACCAAGCTCAGCGCCAGCGTCGGGAAAATCATGTGCCAGCCGATATCCAGCACCTTGCCAATCGGGGTCAGGTCGGCGTGGTTGATGCTGGTCATGCCGCCCACGGGCACCAGCGGTGAGAGTTGCTGCGCCAAAAACAGCAGCAGCAGCCCCATAATCAGCGCGGGCATCCCCTGACCGATGTAGCTGATCACGCGAAAGATGCGGTCGATCAGCTTGTTCTGGTTGACCGCGCCAATAATGCCCAAGGGAAGGGCGATCGCCCAGGTAATCACCAAAGAGGCGATCGACAGCAGCAGCGTTGCCGGAATTCGCTCCCACAGCAGCGAGGTCACCGGCCGCTGAGAATAAATAAAGCTCACGCCAAAGTTGCCGCGCGTGAAAATCTGCCGCAACCAAAGAAAATATTGCTCAATCGGCGACCTGTCTAGCCCAAACTGTTCCCGAAAGGCATTCAGCGTGTCTTCCGAAATCTGCGGATTCTGGCGCAGCGTGTCCAGATAGTCCCCCGGCGCAAGCTGAATGATGAAAAAGCTCAGCGCCGAAGCCAGCAGCAGCGTCAGCGCCCCTTGCAGCAGCCGTTTCACCACATAGCCCACAATTTCACTGGCCAAGAACCGTTGAACCTGAACCAGTCCGTCCGAAAATCGCTGCTGTGCTGAAGCTGTCTCGCGAGAAGTCATAGCCGCCCTACCCAACCTGAGCTTAAACCGCCTAATATTCCACCAGGGTAACAACTGGAACGTCCGGCAGCTTCTTGCGCCCCTCCAGTCCTGTCAGTTCAATAATGAACCCAAACCCCGCCAGTTCACAGCCCGTTTGCTCCACCAGCTTAGCCGTTGCAGCGGCCGTGCCCCCCGTCGCAATCACGTCATCCACAATCAAGATCCGGGCAGGTGGCTCCGCTGCGTCGCGGTGAATCTCCAGCTTGTCAGTGCCATACTCTAGCTCATATTCGACGCTGTGAACCGGAGCAGGCAGCTTTCCTGGCTTGCGAACGGGAATAAATCCTGCATCCAGCTTGTAGGCCAGCGGCGCACCAAAGATAAATCCACGAGACTCCATGCCGATGATGTAATCTACCGACAGATCGGTGCAACGTTCGGCCATGCTGTCGATTGTGTAGCGCAGTCCTTCAGGATCGCGCAGCAGGGTTGTAATATCTCGAAACAGAATTCCCGGCTGGGGGAAATCGGGAATGTCGCGAATCAGCGATTTCAAATCCATATTTTCAATCTACAAGGCAAATCTACAAGGCAAATCTACAAAGTCTGTGGAAAGTCTCTAGCTCGAAGAACTGGACACGCAGAGATTGTAAACCGTTTGCCCAGTAGTTCAACCAGAGGACAAACGGATGGACAAATTCAGCGCTAGTCTTCCCGAATTCCTGAGTAATTTTCAAACCAGCCGCGCTTCCAAAAATAAAACAGCAGCCCTGCCGAAGTCAGCAGCATCACCGCCCAGCATAATGGATAGCCCCAATACCAGTTCAGTTCAGGCATATTCCAGGGGGATGCATCGGGGTTGAAGTTCATGCCATAGACTCCGGCAATAAACGTCAGCGGAATGAAGATGGAGGAAATCAGCGTGAGCTGCTTCATCAACTCGTTCATGCGGTTGCCCACAGAGGAGACGTAGACATCCATTAGGCTAGAAGCGACCTCCCGGTAGGTTTCTACCATGTCCAGCACCTGCACCGCGTGGTCGTAGCAGTCCCGCAGATACATCCGCGCTTCGTCCTGAAGCAGGTCTTCGCCATCGCGGATGAGGGCGCTGATGGCATCCCGCATTGGCCAGATCGATCGCCGCAGGTTGAGCAGTTCTCGCTTGATGGTGTGGATTTTTTCGAGAGTGGTGCGGACGGGCTTCGCAACTACCTCATCTTCCAGTTCCTCTAGCTCCTCGCCGTAGGTTTCTAGCACCGGAAAGAAACCGTCCACAATCGAGTCAAGCAAGCAGTAGGCTAAATAGTCGGCTCCACGGCTGCGAATTGTGCCTTTGCCCAGGCGAATGCGCTCGCGCACGGGCCCAAAGGAGTCGTATTCGGGTTCTTCTTGCACCGTCAGCAGATAGTTTTTTCCCAGAATAAAGCTCACCTGCTCGGTGAAAAAGCCGCGGCCGCTGTCCTTCAGCGTCACCATGCGGGTGATGAGCAGCAGTTGGTCGCCGTATTCTTCGACTTTTGGGCGCTGGGGCACGTTGACGATATCTTCTAGAACCAGCGGATGCAGGTTAAAAATATTGCCCAGACGCTTGAGTACGTCTTCGCTGCCCAAGCCTTTGACATCTACCCAGGAAACCGACTCGGCATCCAGGTAGGGAATGGCTTCTTCCGGCTCGTTAATAGGAATCCGAGTTGCACTATCTTCGCAATAATCAATCAGGGTAATGACGGGGGGCGGTGCGTCGTCCTCAATGGTGAGCGTTCCTGGCAGGGCACCCGGCTCATGGTAGGAATATTCTAGGTAGGGGTTATCGTCTTCTTCTTCATCCGTCAAACCCTCGACAAAGAAGGCGCGAGATAGCGCCTCAGCAGTCAATTGTTCCACTCGGTTATGGGCTTGCTTTGCATGAGAACTGGAGGGTTTAGCTGCCATGGCATTTAGTCCTGAGCATTGGGATCTGACGGCTGAACGGGGGCCGACGGGAAAGCCCGAACCAGCGCTATCAGGAAGTTAAGAAAAGCGTCAAGAAGAAGCTGTGTCAAGCATACTCTAGGTGCGCCTGCGTGCCTGTAGCGTAGCGTGTCGCATGAACTAGGGCAGGGGGCAGAGTCGTGAACTGAGCCGCCCAGATCCTAATCTACTAATCTGGATCTACCGATCTGTTAATCTGTATCTACTAATCTGGATCTACCGATCTGTCGGCATCTGTCGGTTCAGGCGGGTGCGCCAGCGCTAGCGTAACGTATCGAAGCCTTTCGGGGCAGTACGTTACGGCTGACTGAATCGCACGCTTCAGCACGCTACACTTTGGTTAAAGGGCAGATTACTCTACCTCTACCAATCTATCCACTTGCTTCTGGACTCAGCTTAAGCGCTTTGCCGCCAAACCCTAGGATGTGCGGATTACTTCGTCTTCGGGGTTGACCAGCCGCAGCAGCTTTTGCTTGAGTTGAGAGTCAAATACTTCCCATTTGAGGCGGGTGTAGTCGCTGTTTTCGTTGAAGCCAGAGAGAAAGCCCATCGGAATCTCGAAGCCACCTGCCATCGATCGCCCGCCGCCAAAGTATCGTCCCTGGGCATCTTGTCCGAAGGCTTCCTTGATGAATTCATCGGGGTCGAGGGTCAGCTTGTTGGTGCGGAGGGAGCCGATGACGATTTCCAGGTCTTCGTCTTCGTCGTGGACGATGCCATAGACTACGGCTGTGTGGACGTTTTCTTCTGTGACCAGGAAATCGGCTGCCTGGGGAATGGCATCCCGGTCGTCGTAGCGCAGATAGCCGACCCCAGCGATAGAGAAGTTGTTGCGAATGATGCGGTTGCGGAGCGATCGCTCGATTACGTCCATCACCCGCTTTGAGCGGGAGGATTGCAGCACTGCATTGAGCAATTGTGCGTCGGCGTAGCGGCTGAGGTAGGCGGCTGCCAAAAAGTCTTCTTCTTGAGCCTGCATCAGCCGATTGGTATCGCAGCGTAGCCCATGCATCAGCGCCGTGGCACACTTCACATGCTCATTGTTGCTGCTGTCTAGCCGCACCATGCCTGCCTGGATATATTGCGTCAGGATGGTTGCTGTGGCCCGGGCCTGGGGGCGAATGTCGGAAAATTCGGCGTGCAGATCGCCCTGCAAGCTGTGGTGGTCAATGACAACCGCGACGGGAATCTTGAGTTGCTCGATCAGCGACAGCAGTTGGGTGGTTGTGCCCTGGTTATCGACAAACACCGCGCCACCATAGACGGACAGGTCTTTTTCCTTAGCGGCTTGATAGCTCCAGCGCTGCACCGGCAGCCCCGTCAGCCGCACCAAGGCAATGTTTTCCTGGTGGCTGAGGGTGCCTGCGTAGACAATATCGCAGCGAATGTTGAATTGGTCGGCGATCAGCTTGTAGACCCAGGCGCTAGAGAGGGCATCGGGGTCGGGAAAGTCTTGCAGGATGATCAACTGGCGATCGCCCCGATGCTGTTCCAACAACTGTCGCAAAGCGGCGGTCTTTTGCTCCGTTAGCCGTCGTCCTTGGGGGGTCGAAAGCGTCCAGTCGGCTCGCCGTTGAAAGGGGTCGTCGCCGTCTGCGGGGGGGCGATCGCCCGTGCCAAAGGCAACCGAACCAGACCCTATATCCGTCGGCAGTACATCTAGAGAAGGAACTGAATTCAATTGCATAGCGTTGGAAATTGATGTCAAAAACGGATACTAAGTTACGCTTGCACGTTGCGCTTACAGGCTGCTTCTAGGTTGCTTATAGGCTGCTTCTACTGCGTTGCGTTTACGAGTTGCGTTTACGAGTTGCATTCACGGGTTGCATTCACGGGTTGCAACGATCACTTGCAAATCTTAAATCCACCGTAGGGGAGGGCAGTATCCCCAGTCAACCGAGTGGGCGATCGCTCATCAATCCTTTTTCTTTTTACAATCTCCGTTCCACACAGCCCTCTAAACTGTGCGCTCTGCCAAACCCGCTTTGTCTAGCAATTTCAAGGCGTTTTGCGCCCAAGTCGAGGTTCGCTGCATTCCCCTACTGCGATCATGACAAAAAAACAGCGCTTCGCAGTCCACCCAAGGGCCAGTTTCCCGACCTTTCGCCAGACGTAGCCCCAGAACCCAAAACCCTTGTGGAACCAGGGTTGGGCGATCGCCCAAGCAAAAACCCCCGTGCGATCGCCGCACAGGGGTCATATGCCGATGACATACTTTTGCCACTCTTGATGCACACCGCTTTTTATGTGCTTGGTGACTTCAAAATATAGCCCGCTGTGGGGGCGATGGGGTGGACGGCGTAAAATCATGTTGGCTTCTTTGGGCGTGCGGCTTCCTTTTTTAACGTTGCAGCGGACGCAGGCGGTCACAATGTTTTCCCAGGTGTCTTCGCCCCCGCGCGATCGGGGCAAGACGTGATCCAGCGTTAGCTCGTCGCCCGTATAGCCGCAGTATTGGCAGGAATGGCTGTCTCGGTGGAGGATATTGCGGCGAGTCAGCGGAATTTCTTTGTAGGGAACGCGGACGTAGTGGCGCAACCGAATCACCGTCGGCAGGGGAAATTTGTCATACACAAGCTTGCCGTTATGCTCGACTTGCTCCGCCTTTCCCTTAATCAGCAGGATCACTGCCCGTCGCCAACTAGTAATGTTGAGCGGTTCATACGAGGCGTTGAGAACCAGAACCTTGCCCATTGATGGCTGGATTTATAAAAAGGTTTAAAGGATGTTAACACGCATACTAGCATAGTTAGCACTTGACCAGAGAGTGTGTGAGGAGTGGGGTATGTTGAGCTGGGAACACACGCCAAGCCTGATCCCGATGCAGCGGGAGCGGGCCTGGGTGGAGATTGACCTATCGGCGCTGGCCCACAATGTCCAGCAGTTGCAGATGCGGCTGGCAGTGGGGACGGAACTGATGGCGGTGGTAAAGGCGGATGCCTATGGACATGGGGCCGTGGCGATCGCCCAGTCTGCCTTGCAAGCTGGGGCGACTTGGCTGGGCGTGGCCACGATTCCCGAAGGCATTGAGCTGCGCGAGGCCGGCATTCAGGCTCCGATTCTGCTGCTGGGCGCGACGAATACAGCAGAACAGGTGCAGGCGATCGCCCGCTGGCGGCTCCAGCCGACGCTCTGCACCCCCCGGCAAGCGCTGGTTTTTTCGGAAACGGCAGGCAAGCTAACCCTGCGGCAACCGCTTCCGGTTCATCTGAAGCTGGATACGGGAATGTCTCGGCTGGGTGCGCCCTGGCAAGATGCGGCGGCGTTTGGGCAACTGGTGCAGGGGTTGCCGCACTTGCACATTGCCAGCGCCTATTCTCACCTGGCGACGGCGGATGAACCCGATGAAGCCGTGATGCGGCTTCAGCAGCGACGGTTTGAGGCGGCGATCGCCCAAATGCGGCAGGCCGGGGTGAATCCACCGAAACTGCACCTGGCGAATTCGGCGGCAACGCTGGCAGACTCGGCGCTGCACTACGACCGGGTGCGTGTGGGGCTGGGGATGTACGGGCTATACCCTGCGCCCCACCTGGCCCAGGGAATTGACCTGCGCCCAGTGATGCAGATCAAGGCGCGAGTGACCCAGGTCAAGACGATCGCCCCTGGTACGGGGGTCAGCTACGGCTATCGCTTCATTGCCGACCGAGACATGACCATTGCGACGGTGGCAATCGGCTATGCCGACGGCGTGCCGCGCAACCTGTCGAATCGGATGACGGTGCTGGTGCGAGGGCAGCGTGTTCCCCAAATCGGCGCAATCACGATGGATCAGCTGATGCTAGATGTCAGCACCATTCCCAACCTGCAAGAGGGCGAAGTGGTGACGCTATTGGGGCAAGACGGACAGGCAAGAATTTCCGCCGACGACTGGGCCGAGACGCTGGGCACGATTTCCTGGGAAATCCTGTGTAGCTTCAAGCATCGCCTGCCCCGGCTGACCATCAACCCACCGCAGCCCGTGCGGGGTTCCCAACCCGCTACAGCACACCCTTCGAGCTAGGAATCGCCCCGCCCCGGCGCGGGTCCACTTCCACCGCCATCCGCAGGGCACGGGCAAAAGCTTTGAACGTCGCCTCAATAATATGGTGGGAGTTGATGCCATCAAGCTGGCGGATGTGCAATGTGATCTGGGCGTGGTTGACTACGGCCACAAAAAACTCCCGCACCAGTTGGGTGTCGTAGGTGCCGACGCGCTGGGTGGGAATTTGCAGCCCGTAGCTGAGGTGCGGCCGACCGGAAAAGTCCAGCGCCACCTGCACCAGCGCCTCGTCTAATGGCGCGACGAAGTGCCCAAAGCGGTGAATCCCCTTGCGATCGCCCAATGCCTTGGCCAGCGCCATGCCCAGCGTAATGCCCACGTCTTCATTGGTGTGGTGATCGTCGATCTGCACATCGCCCGTCGCCCGCACCTCCAGGTCAATTAGCCCGTGCGACGCAATCTGATCCAGCATGTGGTCGAGAAACGGCACGCCCGTCTGCGCCACGCAGCGCCCCTGCCCGTCTAGGTTCAGGCTCACCTGCACGTCGGTTTCTTTGGTGGTGCGGCTGATGGCGGCAGTGCGATCGCTCGTGACACTGGAGGAATTCGGAGTAGCCGTTACGGGTTCGCGGGTCTGCATGGGGAATCCTGTAAGACGAGATATCTGGCCATTATCCCAAATGCTGTAGCGCTGGATGAGCCTTGTCCAATCGTCTGCCTCAAGCCTCGCCCCCAACCCCTCACCCCCCATCAACGCGGATGCTGCTGCATCAACGCCCGCACCTGCTCGGCGTGATAAGAACTGCGCGTGAGCGGCGAAGACACGACCTGCAAAAAGCCCATCGCCTCGCCCGCCACGCGCCACGCATCGAACTGTTCCGGCGTGACAAATGCCTGCAACGGCAAGTGTTTGGGGCTGGGCTGGAGATATTGCCCGATGGTGAGGATGTCGCAATCCACCGAGCGCAAGTCCTGCATCACTTGGCGCACTTCCTCATCCGTCTCGCCCAGCCCCACCATGATGCCCGACTTGGTGTAGACCGAGGGAGCCAGTTCGCGCGATCGCCTTAATAACTCCAGCGTGCGGGCATAATCGCCCTGCGGACGCACCCGCCGATACAGCCGGGGAATCGTTTCCGTATTGTGGTTCAGCACTTCAGGACGAGCCGCGATAATTTGCGCCAGCGCGTCCCAGTTGCCGCAGAGGTCAGGAATCAGCACCTCAATGGTCGTTTGGGGCGATACCCGCCGCACGGCTTCGATGCAGCGCACAAACTGGGCCGCACCGCCGTCGGGCAGGTCGTCCCGGTTCACCGAGGTAATCACCACATGGTTCAGCTTCATGCGGCGCACGGCCTCTGCCAGGTTTTCTGGCTCCTGCGGGTCGAGCGCTTTTGGCTTTTTCTCGAAATCAATATCGCAATAGGGACAGGCGCGGGTGCAGGCGGGGCCCATGATCAGAAACGTCGCCGTGCCAGCATTAAAACACTCGCCAATATTGGGGCAAGAGGCCTCTTCGCAGACCGTGTTTAGCCCCAAATCCCGCAGGATTTCTTTGACCGTTCCGACTCGCTCCCACTGCGGCGCTTTCACCCGCAGCCAGTCTGGTTTCGTTGGCTTGACCGTCACGCGCTGTTGCCCAAATCACACTGTTTGAATTATAAAGGCTGGGCTGATTGCAGCGTGTGATAGGCTAGAATGTCTGAGGTAGATTTCTAAGTCATAGATTTCACCGCCGGGATGTAGCGCAGCTTGGTAGCGCACCTCGTTCGGGACGAGGGGGCCGAAGGTTCAAATCCTTTCATCCCGATTTTTAGATTGATCTCCAGCATATTGGCTAGGCTAAGCCGAGATAGCGCTCAGCTTCTCGCATCCAGGAGTGATCGCAGAGCGCGATCGCCCCTTTGCGCCAAACTTCTAACTAAAAGGCGGCGCTGGGTTTGTAGGTCAGCACCGCCTTTCCAAAAATTTTACGACAACCCTCAGACTCAGCCAGACTCAGACGGAGAACTGGGTGGAGTGGCGATCGCCCCATCTTCCACTTTTCCCTCTTTCGCCTTAGCGCGTTCCTCTTTCTTCTTGCGGTCTGCCTTCAGGATATCCTCTAACACAGCCCGCGCCTGGGTCATCTTGTCTAGGTTGCTGCGATAGAGTTCCAGGTCTTTCTGCATTTTGTCGGCAGACAGGTTCAGCGCATCGCCGAGGGACTGAAGCGCTGCCGCTCGGCGAGCCTCGTCCTTCATCATGTCGCTGTCCATCTGCTCCAGCAGAGTATATAGCCCAATGGCAAACAGGCGGCTGTACTTAAAGTTTGGATTGCTCGCCACGCCGCGCAGCACGCCAACCAACCCATCCGTCGGTTCCGTCGATTCTCGCACCTTGGACACCACATCCTCTGGCGAGAGATGCGCCGCCTCTGCCAGCAATCGTTCTGCATCTTGCCGATAGACTTGGGGATCGCCGCCAACCGCCTGACACAGGGCGTTGAAAATCGACTCCTGATCTTTTTCAGGACGATACCCCTGCATGAAGCGATCGTAGGTCGTCACCACGCCCAAGGCATATACCGGGTCATAGCGAAAGTTAGCGTTGACCAGGAGCAAATGCGTTTCTACCATCAACTCCTCCACCACGCGCCGATAGATCGAATTAATCGGGCGCGTGTGCAGGCTGTAGAAGGCACGCTTAGTATCTGAAACAGTGCGAACGTCGCTCACGGGAAGTCTTAAATTATTGTGATCCCATTATCCCACATCGCGGAGGAATGGGGCGCGATGGGACACGAGGCGGCGGAATCCTTGGGGCGATCGCCCAGTTCCCGGCCGCGTTTCCCGGCCCATCAGCCCGTGGCCACACTCCGGGGCACGCCTTCTAGCGCTTCTTCCTCGGTCTCAAAAATTTCAAACACCGAATCCATCATTGTCACCTCAAACACCAGCTTGGCTTCGGGGTGGACATTGCAAATGCGGAAGCTGCCCTTTACTTTGTCGGCATCGCGCATCCCAGCCACCAACGACGTAAGGCCAGAACTGTCGATAAAGTTCACCTGCGACAAATTCACGACAATGTGGGGGCTGAGTCGGGAAATCGACTCTTGCAGCTTCAGGCGAAACTGCCAGGCCGTTGTGATATCCAAGCGTCCGGTGGGCATCAGGACGATGACCGTTTTCCCGTCTGGAGTGGTGTGTGTCCGCTGCTCCATAGTGTTGCTTCAGTCTCCCCTTTGTCCGAAAGGTTTGTAAAAGTTTCTACCAGTGTTCCCAAGAAGCGACCCCCGCCAAACAATCTACCAAGAAAACTCGACTCGGCCAGGAAACCCATCAGGTTAACAATAGCCGACAGCGGGTTTAGATTTCAGTAGAGTTTATTGCGCTGGAGCGGGAGGCTATGTGGATTTTGGATTTTGGATTTTGGATTGGCGAGTTTGGAGGGTGGATCGAAAGATTGGGGTTGACCCGTGGATTGCAAAATTAGGCAGAATGTTAGGGGTTCTGTCTTGACCCAGCAAACCGGATGACGCAATCCATCCAGCCTCTTTCAGAAGCAGTCGTCAATCTCATTGCAGCGGGCGAGGTGATCGACTCGCTGGGGGCGGTGGTGCGAGAACTGGCGGAAAACGCGCTGGACGCGGGCGCAACTCACGTCAGCATTGCCGTATGGCCCGAGCGGTGGTCGCTGCGCGTGGCGGACAATGGCAGCGGCATGAGCCATACCGATTTGCGCCAAGCGGCCGCGCCCCACAGCACCAGCAAAATTCACGCTAGCGAAGACTTGTGGAGCATCCGCAGTCTGGGTTTTCGGGGCGAGGCGCTGCATAGTTTGGCGCAATTAGCCGATCTGGAAATTGGCAGCCGTCTAGCAGACTCGACAGAAGGCTGGTGGGTGCGCTACGACCGCCAGGGCAACCCCGTCTCGGAAACCACGGTGGCGATCGCCCCTGGCACGGTGGTCACGGTTTCGCACCTGTTTGGCAACTGGCTGCCTCGCCGCGAGGGATTGCCGCCGATGACCCAACAACTCCGCGCCATTCAGCAGGTGGTCTGTCATCTGGCGCTGGGCCATCCGCAGGTGACGTGGGTGGTTCAGCAGGGCGATCGCCCCTGGTTTAGCCTGTGGGCCGGCCAAACGGCGAGACAGATCTTGCCGCAAATCCTGCGCGACGTGCAGCCGGGGGATTTGGTGGAGGTTGAGCTGGGAGTTGGGTTGGGAGTTGGGTTGGGAGCGGATGGGAGTGGTGAGGACGCAAGCCCGCCCCATCCCCCGCGCTCTACAGTCCTGATGGGTCTACCCGACCGCTGCCATCGCCGCCGCCCAGACTGGGTAAAGGTGGCAGTGAATGGGCGGGTCGTTCAGCTTCCAGAACTGGAGCAGACGATCCTGGGTGCGTTTCGCCGGACGCTGCCGCGCGATCGCCATCCCGTTTGCTTCTTGCATTTGCATCTGCCGCCGGAGCAAATTGACTGGAATCGCCACCCGGCCAAAGCCGAGATTTACCTCAAGGAACTGGATCGGCTGCAAGCGCAGGTGCAGGAGGCGATCGCCCACGCCCTCAGCCTTCATGCCCATAGCCTCAGCGACGCTGCCCATAGCCAGCGCCTAGGGCAGGTGCTGCGGGCTGCCGAATCTGGCGGTAGCTACAGGTCGGGCAACCTAGGCGACCCAAATGAATCGACAGGCGAGGCATCTCCTGCGCCTGCGTCCCCGCTCAGCCCTCCGCCTTCTCCGCTGCGGGCGATCGCCCAGGTTCATAACATGTACATCCTGGCAGAACACCCCGCAGGCATCTGGCTGATTGAGCAGCACATTGCCCATGAGCGGGTGTTGTATGAGGAACTGTGCGATCGCTGGACCGTAGTGCCCCTCGATCCGCCCGCGCTATTGCCCAACCTCTCGACGGCCCAGGTCGAACAACTCGTCCGCATTGGGCTGACGGTGGAACCCTTCGGGGACGCACTGTGGGCCATCCGCACAGCTCCGGCTCCGCTGGCGCAGCGGGAAGATTGTGCAGCGGCCCTGCTGGAACTCAGCTTGGGCGGCGATTTGGAAACGGCGCTGGTGGCAACGGCCTGCCGCACGGCTATCCGCAACGGCACGCCGCTAACCCTACCCGAAATGCAAACCCTCCTCGATCGCTGGCAGCAGACCCGCAACCCGCGCACCTGCCCCCACGGTCGCCCGATTTGCCTGTCGCTGCAAGAGTCCAGCCTGTCGCGCTTTTTCCGGCGGCATTGGGTGATCGGCAAGAGCCACGGCATTTAGAAATTTAGGGGTTACAAATGTGATTTTTCTGTGATTCTTCCCCCAAAGGACTGCCTACGGTTGAGGAGAGGCTTCCAGCGTGACGGCTGTACCGCCTTCTTCTTGCGGGGTCGGCCGAGGCGCTTGTTCTGGTGCCAGCGTTTGAATGGTGAGCGCTTGGGGTGGGGTGGCATCGGGCGGGTAGAGCAGTTCAACCTGCACCTGACGGCGATCGCCCCGTCTCAGGTTTAAGGTCAACAGTGGCTCGCCCTGCTGTCCGCGTCGCTGCACCACATGCACATAGCGGGTCTGGGTCACTCCCCAATCGTTCACGTATCGCAGCCGCAGCGTTCCCCGGAAAAAGATGCGGCGATCGGGTGGATTCAGGAACCGCAGCGCCTGACCCCGCAGCGATTCGTCCTTCATCGGCGTTTGGAACAGCAGCGCCACGGTCTGCTCCTGATTGGTGTTGTTATACAGCGGCAGCGTCAGGTTGTAGCGCACACCATAGTTGCCATGACCCCGATAGGCGGTATCCGGATAGCGAACCAGCATGGGCGCACTCTGAATTTGCCCAGTGCCCAGGGTATGCCGATCGACCGTGCTAATTGCGTAGGAAATCGCTCCGCCCCGCTGGGGAATCGTCAAGTGATCAACCCCATCGCCATCCGTCAGCACGGCATCCCAGCGAGAACCTTGCGATACACCAGATACCCGGCTGTAATAAAACCGACCAATCTGACGGGCGTTGGGGGGAGTTGGGATGCGATCGCGCGGCCCAGCCACATCGCCCTGCTGCAAGAGCGCCAGCCACTCCTCCATCCGGGGCGATCGCTCGGTGCCGTTGCCATTCACCCTGGCAAACATGCCTAAACTCGCCAGATGCACGGGGCCATCGCTGGACAAATGCAGCAGCGCCGATCGCCCGTTGATGGGCAGATTAGCATTGGATGGACGAGCCGGACGACGCGCCTCACCGTTTTGCACAACATCGGCTGCCTCTGCCGCGTCTAGCCCCATATCTTCCGGATCGACAATGGGCAACGGCTCACGATTACGGTACGACTGCAAGCTCCGCAGGGGAATGGGTTCGTTTAGCAGCAGTTGCACGTACCGGGGTGGAATCGTCACCCGCTCCGGCAAAATGGCTTGACTCAGCCCTCGCAAGATGTCGCCCATTGTGCGGCTGCCCGGCCCTGCAAACACCGTGGGCCCGGCGTTTGCCACGTAGGAGGGCAGGTCGTAGAACGGGGCTTCCTGGCTCAGGTAACTCGCAGACTGATGAACCTGAATCGTCACCGGGCGATCGGATGGATTGTAAGCCAGAAGCCCAATGTAGAGCGTCCGCACGTCGGTTGGCGTGCGCCCTTTGGCAATGTGATGGGCGAACACGTCAAAGCGCCCTTCAAAGGCGTAGTTCAAGTGGGCAGAGGGAACGCGCATCCCCTGCGGTGGAAAAGTGGACAGCAAGATGCCTTCTTGCTGCACCAGTTCCGGACTGTTGCTGTTAAACACGGGCACTGAGTCAAGCCGCCCCGGCAGTGGGCGCACCTCCTGAGCTTCGACCACATGGCTGAGTCGTGGGGTCGGCGGAGGTGGTGTAGGGATGTAGACCTCCGTTGGGGTGGCTTGAGCAAGGGGAAACAGTGGCAAAAATGGAAGCATGAGAACCTGCGAGAAACCCAAATCTAAAAGACTCCAAATCACCCTGAGAGGGGCAAAAGCAACAGGACAAATCGGGCCAGCTCAAGCGAGAATGTCGAGCTTAAGCAAATCGAGTGAACTTAACCCAAAAAGCCCCGATTTTTACTTTTGGCAAAAGCACCTGAGGAGTGCGCTTCATCCTCAAAAGCGGATGTGCTAGTCCGCCTGTCGCGCTGAGCCGTGCCTTCTGGCGGTCAGCGGTTTACCAGAGTCAAAAGCGCATCTGTAGACAAGTTCCAAGGGGAAGGGAGGATCGACCGTGGTCCACAACGCAACGCCTTGTAATGCAACGTCTGATACAACGTCTCACCATATCACTCCAAACCACTACACACTACTTTCACAACTAGGGCACACCCGGAAGTCGTGACAGCGAGCAAGGGGGCATAAGCTGCTGGTCGCGGTTCCTCAATCAGGTTACCCAGAGATTGACCAGAAGACACGTGTGCCTCATGTCTCAGCTTGGAAACCCTGTCAAAACTATACGGGAAATTGACACAAGATGAAGAAATCCTAAGGGAGTTGATCCCGGATTTTTTTATGCTTGGTCGAGGTTTATGCTTCCTTTCAGGAAAGAAGGCATAAGTTCATCAAAAATTCACAGACTAAATTTACAAACTAAATTCACACACCAGCCTGCGAATCAAGGGAGAACTGTTCCAGAAAAGGGGGTCAAGAATTGAGGGTTCCCCGCGTCACGCCGAGCTGATTTTGTAGCTTGAGATCTTTCCACAGCGCAGTTCCGCTCAATGTTCCCTCCAGCAGCGCTTGATATCGCTGGATGGTTTGCATGACCTGAGCAGGCGTTTCGTTGAGAAATTCCAGGCGAAATGCCTGCGCCCCAAGCTGCATGAGCCGATGAACCGCTTCTGCTCCAGTTTGGGCAGTGCCGTTAAATACAGTGTTGCGACAGCCTGCGTCGGCTTGCAGGATATGCTCCGTGCCCGTGCGATCGCGCAATTTGACTACCTGCTTTTCGCAGGGGCGACCGCAGTTTGTATAATCCGTCCCCTCGGACAGAAACGCACAAAAGACGCAGTGTTCCATATGGAACATGGGCATGTGCTGGTGAATCGTGATTTCAAACCAGTCTAGTGGGCAACTGGTCAATAGGCCCTCTAGCTGCTGGAGGTTGAGGTCGTAGGACGCGGTGAGTCGCTCTAGCCCTGCCCGTCGAAAGTAGTCGGCGGAGAGCGCGTTGGCCACATTCAGCGAAAAATCGCCGATACGACGCTGGTCGGCGAAAAACTGGAGATGGTCGTAGTTTCGCACCAGATAGCCATCTGCTTGGGCATTCTTCACCTGCCGCAAGATCCAGGTTTCGCCGGGTTTGGTGATGCGGGGCGGCGCAACGAAAATTTCCAGGGAGTCAGAGTTGGGGTGACTCCGAACCAGCCCAACCGCTTCGCGGTATTTGCGCGGGTCTTCAAATTCGCAGTAGAGCGTGTGGAGTCCGGCACTGAGGGCGGCCTGAAGCTGGGGCAGGGTGCGGGTGAGGGCGATTAGGTGGGTGGAAGCGGGAGAGCGGGAGGGCGCAGGAGCAGCGGGCAGGAGGGTGTGGAGGGTGGCGTGGGGGTTGAGATGCCAGGGTTTTGGCTGGGTGCGCTGGGCTTCGAGCTGGGCGACGAGTTCCCGACGGAGGCGGTTGAGTTCGCTGACGGGCAGCATGGTGGCGTTGCCCAGATGATTTTGCAGGGAGTCGAGATAGAAGGGCGTGTTGCCGAGCCGTCCCAGTTGTGCCCGCAGGCGTTCGGTGGTTAGGGGCTGGGTTTGGGCGATCGCCAGTGGCAGTTCCGATTCTGCCTGGGCGATGTGGCCCTGTTCGTCGCGGGCGATCGCCACCAGCGGCTGCCCCGCTTCCCCATGCACTTCAATCCTAATCGGTCGCTGAACCTTGGGCGTGTCGCCTGCATAGCTTTGGCGAAGCTGACGATCCAGTTCGGGGTCGCTAGTTTTCCAGAGGCGATCGCCCACGCGCACCCGTCGCCAGTCTATTGCGCCGCGCCCAAAGGTGAGGGTTGCTTCGTCACCCTGCATTTCGACGGAATACACCCGGCCGCCTTCTTCCGGGGCATCGGGGTGGCCACTGTCAAACACTACACCATCGCCCGGTTTTAGCGGAGCCTGGAGCCTGATCATGGCTCGCTCGTTGCGGATGCGGGTCACTTCGCCCAGATACACGCCCCGCTTTTTGCTAAATCGCGCATGGACAAGTTCCTGGTTGTTGATGCCGCGAAACCAGCCCGTGTAGAGGCCGCGAGAGAAAGCCATTTCAAGGTTGTAGCGGTCTTCAGGAGATGAGGCACTGGGGCGTTCTGCGAATTCATCGCTCTGGCGCTCTGAGACCATCTGCCAAACCCGATCGAGCGCGTTGCGATAGACCCGCGTGACGTTGGCGACGTATTCTGGCGATTTCAGGCGACCTTCGATTTTCAGGCAGGCTACGCCTGTGGCCACCAGGTCGGGCAATACGTCCAGTCCAGATAGATCCTGGGGGCTGAGCAAATAGTGGCGATCGCCCAAATCCACCTTCTGCCCGTCTGCAATGAGATCGTAGGGCATTCGACAGGCCTGGGCACACTCGCCCCGGTTGGCAGAGCGGCCGCCGAGGGATTCGCTGGTCAGGCATTGCCCAGAGTAGGCGACGCAAAGCGCCCCGTGGACAAAAACTTCCAGCGGCATGGACATCGCGCGATTCGCGCCGCGATCCCTGAGGGAATCGCCCAGTTGCTGCTGGATCTTTCGGATATCCTTCAGCGAACACTCGCGGGCCAGCACCACCAAGTTGCAGCCCAGCGCTTGGGCAAAGGCGACCCCGGCAGCGCTAGTGATGGTCATCTGCGTGGAGGCGTGGATGGGGAAGTCGGGCGACAGGTGGCGAATTAGGCGGCAAATGCCGATATCTTGAACAATCGCCGCATCTACGCCTGCCGCGATCATGGTTCGCACATACTGCTCGGCTTCGGCGAGTTCTGCCGGAAAGACCAGCGTGTTCAGCGTGACATAGCCCTTCACGCCGCGCCGATGCAGAAATGCCATCAATTCCGGCAAATCAGCTTCGGTAAAGTTTTGCGCCCGCATTCGTGCATTGAACCGATCCAGCCCGAAATAGATTGCGTCGGCTCCGTTTTCGACCGCAGCACGGGCGCAGTCCCAGTTGCCGGCAGGGGCCAGCAGGTCTGGGCAGCGCGGTGGGGCGATCGCCACTGGACTCGAAGACAGCAGAGTATCCATAACGCTGTATCACGCTGTAGCTGAGGGGCTATTTAGGAGCTATTTAGGAGCTATTTAGGGGCGATCTAGGGGCTATTTGGGCGCTATCTCTGGCTCAGTCCGCAGAGATTTCTTGCGCCTCGCGCTCATCGGCTTCTGGTTTTGCCCCAGAAGGAACTTCGAGCGGCGGCGCATCGGGTGGGGTGTGGGCTTCAGCAAGGGGCACAGAGCCAGACTCAGCGGCGATCGCCTCCGGTTTGCGCTCCGAAAAGCCCCAGACAAACAGCAGCGCAATCACGGAAATCATGGCCCACTGGGGCGGAACGAGGCTGTCGTTAAACACCCTGATCAGCAGGCGTAGCCCCACCAGCCCCACGGTGATGTAGCCCGCGTCTTCCAGATGGGTATATTCGTCTAGCCAGCGGATAAATAGCCCCGCCAATAGCCGCAGCGTGAGAATCCCGATCAGCCCGCCCGTCAGCACCAGCCACACTTCCTGAGACAGGGCGATCGCCGTGGTAACGCTATCCAGCGAAAATGCCAGATCGGTAACAGCAATGATTGGAATTGCCTGCCAGAGTGATGTAAAACGCGGCCCGTGGTGGTGGTGTTCGCCGTCCTCTGTTTCGTCGGACGTGAAATACTTAAACACGAGCCAGAGCAAATAGAGCGCACCCGCCAGCTCAAACTGCCAAAACCGAATCACCCAGGTTGCCGTCAGAATCAGGATGACCCGAAAAATAAACGCGACGAGTAGCCCCAAATTCAGCGCGTCTCGCTGCATTTTTTTGCCGTCTAGCCCTTGGGCGATGGCCGCCAGCGCGATCGCATTGTCGGCAGACAGCAGCGTTTCGAGGGCCACCAGCACCGTCAGCAGAAGGAACGTGTCTACACCCAGGTTGGGAGACAAGTCGAGCAATCTATCTAGCATGGCGGCAATCTCTAGGCAAACAGCAACGCAAACGGCGAGAATCTCTGCAAAGAAGCAGCAGTGGAGCGCAGACTAAACGAACCATATTCTTCACAGCATTCCTTCACAGCATATCGAATTTAAACCCAAATCTTTGTCTCAGAAAATTCCAGGGATGAATCAAAGGCTTTTGCGGGTTCAGCAAAAACGTCTGCCCCATGCATGAAACCACGCATAAAATCCGACCTCGACCTCGACCCGACTCGCTTCGTTGGGCTGAAATCCGGGTATGGTGAGGAGGCGATCGCACAGATGCAAACGCGCCCGCTGCTACCCTGCTTCTCCGAATCGTTCCTGCTTCTCCGAATCGTTCCCTCCCGTGCTTGGTCATGTCGTCCTTTTCTGCTGATTCTGCTAGAAACCTGCTTGAGAACTTGCCTGAGAATTTGCCTGAGAACTTGCCCGCACTGCTGGCGCGATTTCGGGCTATGTATCCCTTCGCTAGCCTGATTACCGACCTGCTGACTGTGCAAAACGGGCGCTATATCGTGCGGGCTAGTGTAATCGTGGGTGGGCTGACGCTGGCCACTGGGCTGGCCGAAAGCGCCAGTATCGAAGACGCAGAAGACCGGGCACGAGGGCGATCGCTCCAGGCGTTGGGGCTGAATGGACTGGGCATGAATGACGGATCAACGGCCGCTGTCCAAACCGCTGTCCAAACCGCTGTTCAGACTCCTGCTCAGATCCCTGTTCAGCCCCCTGCTCAGACCTCTGCTCAGACTCCTGGGCAAGTCATTGGGCAAGTAACGGGGCAAATCGGTGGGCAACCGGGCGGGCAATTCAGGGGGCAACTGGGCGGGCAAATTAGCGAGACTGATGGCCAAACGCCTGAATTTGCGCCGATGGATGCAGCCTGGAATCATTCACCGAGCGGTTTGCCCAGCGCCAGTTTGCCCGTAGAGAGTGCGGGGTCTGTGATGCCGCCGATTGCCCCAGCGCGTGACTTTGCCACCGAAGCGGCGACACTCCCTATGGAGAGCGACTGGGACAAACCCGACCCGCTTGACCTGCCCCTGCCGCCTGAAGACGAGCTAGACTCTGGCCCCGTCGTGGCAGATTTTTACGCCCATATTTCCGCATCCGACGACGATTTTTCAGAAGCCTCCGAACCCGTCGATTTGTCTCAAATCACCAAGCCCGCCT
>NZ_DVEA01000207.1:0-4109 GCF_015295965.1 Thermoleptolyngbya sp. M55_K2018_002 | reverse complement strand
TGGCTGTCCGATGGCTACACCGTGCTGGGCTGGGACGATGCGCTTCCGGCTGAGTCAGTACAAGCGCTGCTCAGCCGCTATTACACCGACGAGCTAAACCGCCAGATCTTCTCGCAACTCCGCCACCATCTCAATCAGCGGCTGACCCATCTGCTCAACAAGCTCTACGCCAAAGCCGAAGATTTCCAGACCCGGCTGGCCCAGTCCAACGAGGCCGATCGCTATCGGGCGCAGGCCGATTTGCTCATGGCGCACCTGCACGAATGGCAGCCGGGGCTAAAATCCATTGAGCTAGCGGACTTTGAGACGGGCGAACCCGTCAACATTGCCCTTGATCCTGAAAAGAACGCCGTGCAGAATGCCCAGGCGCTTTACAAGCGACACCAAAAATTGCGGCGATCGCGCCAGGCCCTTGAACCGCTGCTGGCCGAGGTGCAGGCAGAAATCACCTACCTGGAACAGGTGCAGGTTGCCGTCCTGCAAGTAGACACCTACACCATGCCAGACGACCTAGACGCGCTCGAAGACATTCGCAATGAGCTAATCCAGCAGCGCTATCTCGATGACCCCGACCAGCGCTATCGAGGAACTGCGGCAACCAACATGAACTTCCGCCGCTACACCACACCCAGCGGCTTTGAGGTGCTGATCGGGCGCAACAACCACCAGAACGACCAGCTAATCTCGCGCACCGCGACCGACTACGACCTCTGGTTTCACAGTCAGGAAATTCCGGGGAGTCATGCCCTGCTGCGGCTTCCGGCGGGCGCAGTGCCAGAGGATGCTGACCTGCAATTCACGGCTGACTTGGCTGCTTACTACAGCCGCGCTGCCCAAAGTGAGCAGGTTCCCGTCGTCTACACGGAGCCGCGTCATGTGTATAAACCCAAGGGCGCACGACCCGGCACAGTGATCTACAAGCAGGAGCGGGTGATTTGGGGACAGCCGCAGCGGGCTAGGCGTTGGCTGGAGGCTGCTGCCAGTTCTGCTCCCGTCTCTACGCCGGAACCCGTTGCGCCATGAGTCGCGTCGCAGGCTTGGTGATCTTGTTGCTCAGCGGGGTGGGGCTGTGTCTCAGCCTGTGGACGGTCGTGCCTGCGCCGACTTTTGCGCTGCTGCCGCTGGGGGTGGGAGCGCCGGAAATCAGCCCGCTTTTGATGCTGGTGAATGGGCAGGTGGGGCTGGATGCAGTCGTCCTGTTTGCCGCCAGCCGTCGTCCTGCGGCTCGGCGCATGGCCCGCAGCGCGATCGCCCTCAGCTTGGTTGCCCTGCTGCTCAGCAGCCTGCCGCTGTTGCAACTGCGGGGCACGGTGCAGCAGGTAGACCAGGCGATGCGAGCAGCCCTGGGGTACTCCTACGATCTGTCCCCAAATGTGGCCCGACGCGGGCGATCGCGCCCATTTGTGTTTTCTGACCTGCTCCTGGGCATTCCGATTCCGGCGGACGTTTCTGCTGAATCCATCGAGTATGCTGCGGCGGATGGCACGCTGCTGCGCCTGGTGAAGTATCAGCCTGTGGTGCGGCCACCGGAGCCGATGGGGGCCATCGTCGCGCTCTATGGCGGTGCGTGGCGCACGGGGGATGCTGACGATAATGCCCATTTCAACCAATACCTGGCGGCGCGGGGCTATACGGTGATCGCGCTGGACTATCGCCACGCGCCAGAGCATCCCTTCCCAGCGCAGCTTCGGGATGTGCAGCAGGGGCTACAACTGATTCGCCAGCGGGCCGCAGAGTGGGGAATTGCGGGCGATCGCCTTGCCCTGCTTGGCTGGTCGGCAGGCGCACACCTGTCCACCCTGGTCGCCTTCCAGCCCGATGCCGTGCCTGTGCGGGGAATCGTCGGCTACTACGGCCCGGTAGACCTAGCGGAGGGTTATCGCAATCCGCCGCGCCCCGACCCCATCAACACCCGCGCTTTGCTAGAAGACTTCCTGAGCGGCACGCCAGACACCCGACCCGCCGAATATCGCGCCGCCTCGCCGATTACTTATGTGCGCCCTGGTCTGCCGCCGGTGCTGCTGATCTATGGCGATCGCGACCATGTGGTCAAGCCGGAATTCGGCCAGCAGCTTTACCAAGCACTCCGCGCCAACGGCAACACCGCCGCCCTGATCCGCCTGCCTTGGGCAGAACACGCCTTCGATGTGATTTTTCGGGGCATTGGTAGCCAGATTGCGCTCTACCATGTGGAGCGGTTTTTGGATTGGGCGATCGCCCAGTAGAAGGATTTTGGATGGGGGATTTTGGAGGCGGGATGGGAATCGCGGCACGGAGTTTTGGCAGGGGCCTCAATCGGCGATCGCCAGCGCGATCTTTCCAAGGCAGGAACCTGCTTCCAGCAGCCGATGCGCCGCTGCTGCCTCTGCCAGCGGAACCGTGTGGCTGAGGATGATGCGGAGCTTGCCTTGGTCAATCCACTGGGCGCAGCGGTGCAAAATCTCTGCCTGGTGCGCTTGGGCAGATTCCAAGCCCTGGAGCATGGAGGTAAGCATGAGTTCAAAGCTGACCCGCAAGTTGCGATCGCGGGCCGTCTTCCAATCCGTCTGCGGGTCGGGTGCCAGGAGCGATACCACATCGCCATACACCCGCGTCATCGCGAAGCACTGCGACAGCACGCCGCCGCCCACCGTATCAAAGCTGACATCCACCCCAGCGCCCTGGGTCAGCGCCATCACTTCAGCCACAGGATCGGTGGTTCGATAATCGATCGTGGCGGCGGCTCCCAGATCTCGCGCCAGGGCCGACTTTTCCTCAGTGCTAACGGTGGTGTAGACCTGCGCCCCCATCAGCCGCGCCAGTTGAATCGCCACATGCCCCACGCCGCCCGCGCCCGCCTGCACCATCACCGTCTGCCCCGCCTGGAGCCGAGCGCGATCGCACAAGGCTTCCCAAGCGGTAATCAAGACCAACGGCGCAGCAGCCGCTTCGGCAAAACTCAGCGTGGCGGGCTTGGGCGCAACGCAGCGTTCTTCTACCACGGCAAATTCTGCGTAGGTTCCCGGCGCTCCGCCCAGCCCGCCCTGGCAAAAGTACACCGCCTCACCAATATGAAACTGTTTCACCTGAGCGCCAACTGCCTCGACGACCCCCGCCCCGTCGCAGCCTAAAATTGCAGGCATCTGATCCGGGTAAAACGTGCCGCGCTTCCGCAGCTTCGTGTCAATCGGGTTCACGCCTGCCGCCTTCAGGCGCACCAGCAGCGCGGTGTCGCTCGTCAGGCGAGGTTCAGGAACGTCGCGCAGTTGCAGCACCTCCGGCGCACCTGGCGCAGTCATCAGTACAGCTTTCATCCGGGTTTTCTCCTCTCTAGCCCGACCCATCCCCTGATAAATCAGAGGTTTAGCAGCCTGTGAACTGGACGTAAAGTTTCAGCCCAGCCTGCTCCGAATTGTAAGGCCGCAGGCTGAAACCACACCCGCTGCTGAGTCAGCAAGTTACACTAGTGCTATCCAAAGATCCTGTGTTCTGGCACGACTGAAAGCTTAAGGTATGCGTGATTCTCGACCCCGCCCGCTGACCCCAAACACTTCCCTACTCCGCACCCGCACTACTCGAACTGTCCGCACTGCGGCGACAGGTGCAGTGGCAGCGGTCTGGCTGGCGCTGCAAGCCGTGCTGGTCGCTCCGCCCGCACTGTCGCAAACCAGCACGGCCCGTTCCCCAGAACGCCTCAGCTACACGGGGCTGATAGAAAAAATTGAAGCAGGGCAGGTGTCTAGGATCGAAGTTGATTCTGCACGGGGTGTAGCGCAGGTTTACCTGAAGGATCGCAGCAATACGCCACAGGAAGTCATTCTTTTCAGCAATCCAGACGATAACCAGGCGCTATTTGAAACGGCGCGAGATAACAAAGTCGATGTTGCGGCCCAGTCTTCGGCAGACAGCAATGCGGTGTCTTGGTTTATTACCAATGCGCTGCTGGCGTTTCTGCTGATTGCGGGGCTGCTGATGATTTTGCGCCGCTCTAGCAATGCCTCTGGCCAGGCAATGAACTTTGGCAAGTCTCGCGCCCGCTTCATGATGGAAGCCAAGACGGGCGTGACGTTCGACAACGTAGCGGGCATCGAAGAGGCCAAGGAAGAACTGCAAGAGGTGGTGACCTTCCT